>JAKSJJ010000150.1 GCA_024398335.1 Bacteroidales bacterium
CTTACCAAAAATTGACCTAAAAAACATAGATTACGCCTCCGTGGCAAAATGGATTCTGGCGTTCTGTCTGTTTTTCTTGATAGTGGCTTTCACGCCCCTCAGGCTCCTTATTCCGGGCTATCCTGACGCGTCGACACGCCGTCAGGCCGTACGTACTGCCGTCATGGTTGACTCTCTTCGCGGCGTGATAGGACGCTGGGAATTATATGCGGAGAATCTCTCCAGAATTGTGGACGGGCAGGAACCTTTGCCTATTGACAGCATCATCGCGTTGACTCCTAAGGCGGAATACACGCCTGAGCAGAAAGCGGCGTTCTCATCGAGCGACACTCTTCTGAGAGGGGCGATGGCCAGCTCTCATGGCGGTTCTCCTATCGCGGTGTCTTCGGATATTCATGTGGAGGGACTTCACTTTTTCGCTCCGCTCAGGGGGGCTGTGGCGACAGCGTTTGACTCGGTGGCGCATCCTTTCGTGGATATTTCGGCGCCGGAGGGCTCTGGCGTGGCGTCGGTGCTTGACGGGACCGTCGTCGCTTCTCTTTGGAGCGATCTGGACGGGTACACGATAGTCATCCAGCACAAAGGGGAGATTGTCAGCGTATATCGCCATGCGGGGAAGACGCTCAAGAGCTCGGGAGATAAAGTGTCAGCGGGGGAGACTATCGCCATGGTCGGCAAGGAGGCCAGCCTGAGTTTTGAATTGTGGTACAGGGGTTCCGCCCTTAATCCGGAAGAATACATAAAGTTATGATGCAGGAAACCGTGAATAAGAGAAGAATAGCCATTTTAGGCTCGACCGGTTCCATCGGCCGTCAGGCGCTTGACGTGGTGCGCCAGCATAAGGATCTTTTCCAGGTCGAATTGCTTACGGCCAATAATAGTGTCGATCTGCTTATTTCTCAGGCGATCGAGTTCGATGTCAACGCTGTTGTCATCTGCAATGAATCTAAATACGGGCAAGTCAAAGAGGCGCTTGACCCCCATGATATCAAGGTTTTCGCGGGCATGGATTCTGTCTGCGACCTGGTCGGAGGGGATAATATAGACATGGTGCTCACGGCGATGGTCGGTTTCAGCGGCCTTCGCTCTACTGTCGCCGCTATTCAGGCGGGGAAGGCCATCGCTCTGGCCAATAAGGAGACGCTGGTCGCCGCAGGTCAGATCGTGATGTCTATGGCGAAACAGTATGATGTTCCCATCCTTCCTGTGGATTCGGAGCATTCCGCGATTTTCCAGTGTCTTCAAGGCTCGGCGGGTAATCCTATTGAAAAGATACATCTGACAGCGTCAGGCGGACCTTTCCGTACTTGGACGAAGCAGCAGATCCAGGATGCGACACTCGCTCAGGCGCTGAATCATCCGAACTGGTCTATGGGCTCGAAAATAACCATCGACTCCGCTTCTATGATGAATAAGGGCTTGGAAGTCATCGAGGCTAAATGGCTTTTCGATGTCGGCCCCGAGAAAATTAATGTCGTTGTCCACCCCGAGTCTATTATCCATTCAATGGTCGAGTTCGCTGACGGCGCGGTAATCGCCCAGATGGGACATCCTGACATGCGTGAGCCTATCCAGTATGCGCTCGGATATCCCGCGAGATTGACTTTGAACAACAGGAAACTGGATTTCGCCGCTCTCGGTTCGCTGACTTTCCAGGCCCCGGACACTGATAAATTCCCCGCCCTCGCCCTTGCTTTCGAGTCTATACGAAGGGGTGGAAACATGGCGTGCGCCATGAACGCGGCGAACGAAGTCGCGGTGGCGGCCGTTCTGAAGGAACAGATCCGTTTCTGCCAGATACCTCAGGTCGTGGAGAAGGTCATGGATGGTGTGGATTTTGTAGTGAACCCTAGCCTGGATGATATCTTCCAGACAAACGAATCCGCTATGGCGCGGGCCGTGGAGATCGTCCGCTCGATGACAAAATAACGTATGATCGCTCTTGTCAAGACATTGCAGGTCTTTCTGGCCTTGTCCATATTGATTATAGTGCATGAGTTCGGGCATTTCCTGTTCTCTAAGCTCTCCGGTACGAGGGTGGATAAATTCTATCTATTCTTCGACGCCGGAGGTTTCCGTCTTTTCAGCACAAGGCATAATCCTTTGATCCGTAAATATTTACCTCGCTTAGCGCAGAGCGAGACCGATTACGGTATAGGCTGGCTTCCTTTGGGAGGTTATTGCAAGATCGCGGGCATGGTCGACGAGTCGATGGATACCGATCAACTCAAACATGAGCCTCAGCCTTGGGAGTTCCGCTCGAAGAAGAGCTGGCAACGTCTTCTTATCATGGCCGGTGGCGTGCTCTTCAACTTTATCCTCGCTATTGTTCTTTACATCGGCATTCTCGCCCATTGGGGAAAGAGTTATGTCGCCAATGAGGGTAACTGTCTGTATGTAAATGAGCTGGCATACGATATGGGCTTCCGCGACGGCGACCATATCATATCGTTTGATGACTATGTGCCGGAGAATTTTTACATGCTCCAGGCGGATATGGTAAGAAGCGGCGCTTCGACCGCTATCGTACAAAGGGGGAAGGACACAGTGACCATATACTTGGACCAGAGCAGGGTAGCGGAGATTTTGCAGGCTCCCGGCATGTTTGACCTGGCTCTTCCTTTTGTCGTCGATACGATTGTCGAGAGTTCTCCAAATTTCGGAGGCGCATTGCTCCGGGATGACCAGATAGTTGCGGTTTCAGGGATACAGACTCCTTTCTTGCAGGATGCCAGGAAGGTATTCGAGCAGCATCCCGGAGACTCTGTCGCTGTCAGCATAGTCCGCTCAGGCGATACTCTCGTTACTTCCGTCCAGGTGGATACGGCAGGAAAGATAGGGGTATATACCAGATTCCCTGGCCTTAAGACCAAGGAATATTCGGTGTTGGAGGCTATTCCTGCCGGATTTGTCCTCGCGTACGACACTGTCGTGGGGTATGTGAAGGACATGAAACTAGTGTTTACGCCAAGCACTGGAGCCTACAAGTCAGTGGGCAGCTTCATCTCCATAGGGCAGGCATTCCCTTCCGCATGGGACTGGTATCAGTTCATCAATATTCTCGCCCTGCTTTCTATCATGCTCGGCGTCATGAATCTGCTTCCTATCCCCGCGCTTGACGGCGGCCATATAGTATTGACCCTATACGAGATGGTCACCGGCAGGGCTCCGAGTGAGAAGTTCCTTGTGGTGACCCAGATACTCGGAATGATACTTATTTTCATGCTTATGATACTGGCGTTCGGTAACGACATAGGCAGATTGATCAGATAAACTCTAATATCATGAAAAATATTTTCAAGACTTTCGCTTTAATGATGTGCCTCGCGGCTATGCTCTCTGCTTGTAAGGGGACTTCGACTAAACCGTTGCTCCCTAACGTGAGCGGTAAGGCCGGAGAGGTCGTTGTTGTCATTGACAAGACCGCATGGGATGGCGCCCTGGGCACTCTGGTCAGGGAAAATCTGGCTTGTGATTGCCCTTACCTTCCTTTCCGTGAGCCGCTTTACTCGCTTGTCAATGTGGCTCCTAGGGCATTCACGAACATTTTCCAGATCCATAGAAACATCATTATCTTCAACATTGATCCTCAACTGACAAAAGAGGGAATCAAGTTGCGTAATGACGTGTGGGCACGTCCTCAGGCTGTTATCCAGATCAACGCTTTTGACAATGAGTCGGCGGTGAAGATCGCCACTGAGAACATGGCGAAGATAATCGCTTTTGTCGAGCAGGCCGAGAGGGACCGTGTCATCGCTAACGCGAAGTTGTACGAAGAGCGTGCGCTCAGGCCTCAGGTCATGGAAATTTTCGGGGGCTCCCCGGTCTTCCCTATAGGCTACCAGTTGAAGAAGAAGACTTCCGATTTCGTGTGGATAGGGTATGAGACGACTTTTGTATATCAGGATATTCTGATTTATAAGTATCCGGCTACAAGAAGCGAAGCTGATTTCTCCGCCAAGAATATAATAGACAACCGCAACCGCACGCTTAAGGAGAATGTACCCGGCATGTTTGAGAATACATACATGACCACAGGCACATTCATGGAGCCTGAGGTTACTTATATGAAGTATAAAGGCAGGGATTTCGCGCAGACCAGAGGCCTTTGGGAGGTGGAGAATGACTATATGGGCGGTCCTTTCGTATCCCCTTCTTTCTACAGTCCAGACGGGCAGGATATCATCGTGGTCGAGGCGTTTGTTTATGCTCCAAAATATGAAAAGAGACAGTATCTGAGACAGACCGAATCGCTTCTTTATTCGTTTGAATGGGCGGCGGTAAAAGAAAATCAGAAATAATTTGTAAGTACAAAAATTAATTTATACCTTTGCACTCCCTTTGTGGGAAAAATGTTTGGTGGGTTCGTATAACGGTTA
>JAKSJJ010000151.1 GCA_024398335.1 Bacteroidales bacterium
TGCGAGATGTTCTCGCAGATAGATGACGAGTATCTTCGCGCAAGGGTGAGTGATGTGCGGGACGTATGCTCACGTATCGCGGATTTGATGGACGGTAAGAGAGGTAATCCTTTTGAGGGGATGCCTCAGGGGGCCATCGTCGTGGCAAAGGAGATTCTTCCATCTGATACAGCGAAGATGGATTTGACAAAGGTGGCTGCCTTTGTTACCCAGGAGGGCAGCTCGACTAGCCACATGTGTATTATCGCGCGAACCTACGGCATTCTCGCTTTGACAGGATTTGATACCTGGCGCTCTGTAAAGGATGGCGATGTCTTAGTCCTTGATGACATGAATGTCGTCGCGGTGAATCCTTGTGAGAGCGATTTAGCGCTATATATGGCCCGAGCTGAGAAACTCTCTCATCCTGTGTCAGATGTCGAAAGCATCGGTCCTATCCTTGTCGGAGGCTTGACTCGCAGAGTTTACGCTAATGTGTTCAATGCCCAGGAAGTGCGCCTTGCCATAGGCTCCGGTGCTCATGGTGTCGGACTTTTCCGCAGTGAGGGGATATTTTTCGCCGCGGAGGGAGGGTTCCCTGATGAACAGACCCAATTCGAGCAGTATCGTGACGCGGCGATAGCCTGTCAGCATAAACCTCTTGTTATCAGGACTTTGGATATAGGTGGAGATAAGCCTTTGCCTTACTGTCAGATGCCTTCTGAGAAGAATCCTTTCATGGGAATGAGGGCTATACGTTTTTCTCTTGCCCATCCGGAGATATTCAGGGTTCAGCTTAGAGCCATTTTGAGAGCCTCAATAGTGGGAAATGTCAAGCTGATGTTCCCAATGATAAGCTCTGTGGATGAGTTGGAAAGTGCGATGCGTCAGCTTGAGATCGCGAAGCAGGAGCTTAGGGAAAGGGGAGAGGAATATGACGCTAATATGCCTGTAGGTATTATGATAGAGACTCCGGCGGCTGTTCTTCTGGCGGATAGATTCGCGAAGATGGTGGATTTTTTCAGCATCGGGACTAACGACTTGACCCAATATATGATGGCGGCGGATAGAGGAAACGAAGCTGTAAGTTATCTGTGCAAACCTAGCTCGGAACCTATTTCAACCGCTATCACAATGGTTATAGAGGCCGCCCATACAGCAGGAATAGAGTGCTGCATGTGTGGAGAATATGCCTCAGATCCGTCGGCTCTTGATTTTCTTTTAGGGGCTGGACTGGACTCGTTCAGCGTATCAATCCCGCAGATAAGTGTTATTCAGCGCGAGATTCAAGATAGGGCTTAAGCTCGCTCCAATGGTAGAAAGGCCAGCAGTCAGTCTCCAGGTCAAGCTCGCACTCATGCTCGTTATGAAGCACCTTCACGAGTATATCATCTGAGTTTTTCTTCTTGAAGAAGATAATCTGTACATTGCAGCCCATAGGTGTGATGCGGTAGTCCTGCCAACTCTGGCTTATAAGGTCCAGGTCCTCGATCACCTCGCTGCAATCTTTTATGCCTATCAGGTGGCAGAAAGGGATGACATGTACGTCATGGGCGTAGTGCATGGCCGCGCACAGGTCGTTCTTTCCCTCAATTGTCTGCTCTGAGAGATCTATCATGCGGCGAAGGAGAGGCTTCAAGTCGTCAGCTATCAGCTTGCCGTATTGAGGGGAAGGGCCGAAATTGGTGTACATGTATTTATTTCTCTGCTCCCAAAGAGGGTAAAGCTCCTCGACGGTCAGATATTTATACAGATTCAGCCCGAGGTCTGTGCTTATGCTCGCCGCCGCGAGTCTCCATATTCCTGTAAGAGGCTTATATTTTTTCTCTCCCAGGAAACTGTCATCGGTGAAGATACGCTCGTTGAAGCTTTGGTAAGGGCTGATCGCGGAATACTCCATCATGCCTTTGGTTTCTTTGTAGATCTCCAATGCGTTCGGACGAGCGAACAGAGGCTGTACGGATTCGTCAGAGCAAAGACTTATTTCCAACGAAGGGTTGATTCTGTACAGTTCGCTCATGCCTGCGTACATGCTCATCATGACTCTTTGGACGGAGGTGGATATGGCCTTGACTTCTTTGTGCTCGCCTTTTTTTGTGCGGAAAACCTCAGGATAATTGGCTACCATTCGCTGAATGATGTGCCTGTGCTCACGTTCTCCTCGAGGAAGAAGTTGTCCGAAATGTCCCTTTGTGGCCTCGTATAGGGTGGCTACATCCGCATAGAGGGCCTTTCCTTCTTCAGTCAATACGCCCAGGGAGTCAGCTGTGCGGAGATATTTGTATGGTCCGCTGTACTCCTTATCGCTGCTACCGTTTCTCGTGCCGTGGCGTCCAAGATGCGTGATATAGAAAGGCTTGTATCCTTTTGGCGCTTTGTGTATGGCGACCTCTTCGTCCGGGTAAGGCTTATAGATGTTTCCGAAGTTAGTGATGTCGGACATTATCTGGTCTTTGCTGGTCTGGGCGAAAGAGAGCGAGGCCAGGCAAAGAGTCAGTATGAGACTAAAGGCGATTTTTCTAATCATTGTACTATACGGATTTGTTCTTACGCGAATATACCTATAATATATTAAAAGGGCGACCCTGCGAGAGGGCCGCCCTTGAATATTTAGACAGATGCGGAGAATTATTCGCCGTACTGTACGTAAGTTACGTTGAGAGTACCGCCTGCAGCTACAGTGATGACACCGTCAACGGCTGCTCCGTCGCCTGCGAGGAGGGTTGTGAAGTTGTCGGCTGTAAGAGCAGTGCCCTTGACAGAACCCTTGACCTTGAAAGGAGCGGCCTCAGTACCGTATGTGATAGCCTTGCCTGAAAGGGTCTTAGCTGTACCGAGGATGATACCGCAAAGAGTTGAGGCAGGTGCTACAACCTGGCAGTTAACTGCGCAACCAGCGTAGTTCTGGATTGTGTTACCGCCCTGGCCGAAGAGACCACCCATAGCGAATGCTACGTCGCACTTAGCTGTGAGGTTACCGATGTTCTTACTGTTGGTGACAGGGTGCTTTTCCTGGGTAGGATAGCCGACGAGTCCGCCGACTGCTCCTGCAGGAGCGATGTTCTCGACTATGATCTCACCCTCGTTGACGCAGTTGTCAATAGTGGCGGCTCCACCTGAGATACCTCCCAGACGGCATGCGCCGACACCCTTCTTAGTGAGTTTACCGTAGTTGGTACATCCGGAGATTACGCGTACACCATAGTCGCTACCGCTGGTGATACCGGAAGCGGCCTCACAATGAGCCTGTCCGGCGATACCTGCGAGGTAGTGGTTAGGGGTGCTATCGATGTCGAGAGAGAGGTCGCCGTAGTTCTGGCAGTTCTGGACATCAGCGCCGTCACCGTTCTTGACGTCACCGTTACGTCCGCCGATAATTCCGCCGACCCAAACCTGCTTACCGTTCGAACCTGAGACTCCGCCTTCGCTGAAATCACCTGAGATGTTACCTCTGTTGATACAGTTCTTGACGACAGAAGCCTGAGGAGTAGCGACTACACCACCGATATAGTGACGTGCGCCGACCTTGGTGTTGTCGGTAGTCTTCACTGTGATGACACCTGTGTTCTCACATCCGTCAGCGACACTGCTTTCAAGGAGTGCTACGACACCACCGATCTCGCAGAATGTGTTGACTGAGATACCGGTCTTCTTAGCGCTTGTCGTACCGGCGTGTGTTACGCTGATAGCAGCTGTGTTCTTGACGTTCTTGAGCTCGCCACCCTTCTGGTAAGCTACGACGCCTGCGATGACAGGGCAACCGAGTGTAGAAGTTGTGCTTACAGTAACAGCGGCGCTGTTGGTTACATTGCTGAGCGAAGCGGTTGATCTGTCGGCGAGGACACCGAACATCATATCAACTGGGGCGCTGAGGCTGATGTTGACAGAACCTGTGATAGTGAGATCCTTGACAGTACCTGAAATTGTACCGAAGATACCTGCGGCCTCTTTGCCGGCGATCTTGAGACTCTTGCCATTACCGTTGAGGATACCGGCGAAGCTTGCGGCCTGTGCGAGGGTAACGCCAGAAAGGTCGATGTCAGCTCCGAGGATGACCTCGTCAGTAGCGGAGCAAGTCTCAGCGAGTGGAAGCCACTGAGCGAACTGGGCAGATGTGGTGACAGTGTAAGGATATGTAATAGTAATCTTCTCGGTAGTGATAGATACAGGGTCGCAGAACTCGCCCTCGTTTCCACCTTCTCCGATAGCTTTGACGCGTACGTCGTATGCGGTCTCAGCCTGGAGGCCAGAGATAACCTTAGAGGTCTCAGTAGTCTCGCCTGCGGCTACCCATTCAGCGGCAGCGCTAGCTTTGTACTCGACAGCGTACTTGACTGCGCCTGATATGGCTGCCCAAGATGCTGTGATGGTTGTAGGCTCGGCGCTGAGGGT
>JAKSJJ010000152.1 GCA_024398335.1 Bacteroidales bacterium
GCCAGTGGAGATGCCGGTCGAGATGTCTGTGGAGGAGCCTGTTGATCTGTCTGTGGAGGTCCCTGAAATCACTGAGGTCCCTGCCGATGATGAGATCGAGAAGTATGTCGCTGAGGTGTTTGATATCCCTGTGGAGACTATCGCCGCCCCAGCCGCCCCGGCCGCACCTGTCGTCGTTCCTGAGACTCTCCATGAGGTCGCTCCTGAGGTACAGCCTGAGGTGAAGGAAGAAGTGAAGGAGGTGAAGAAGGAGGTGAAGAAGGAGGAGCCTAAGAGCAGCTTCTCGATGTTTGATGAAGGCTCCGATGAAGGTACTTTGAACGCCCGCCACCGTTCACGCTCCAAGAAGGCTGTCGCTGATATGATGGAGAACAAGGAGGCATGGCGTACAGACCGTCCGGGCTCGCCTGTGAAGGATGTGCGCAGCGCCATTTCCCTTAATGACCGCGTGATTTTCATCCGTCAGCTCTTCAAGGAGGATCCTATGGCGTTCCAGGGCGCTGTCACCGTGATCAACGGCATGGATAGCCTGGAGGATGTCGTGGCATACCTCAAAAAGATATATCCGGATTGGAAATATGAGTCTGACACCGTCTATCGTTTCATGATGGCGGTTAGGCGTAAGATAGGATAGGCCGGGACTATGGCAGGAAGGCTATACATAGTTCCTACGCCTGTGGGAAATCTGGAGGATATGACCTTCAGGGCTATAAAAGTGCTCAAGGAGGCGGACCTTATCCTGGCGGAAGATACCAGGACGAGTTCTGTCCTTTTGAAACATTACGACATCCATGGAAGGCTGGAGTCGCACCATAAGTTCAATGAGCACAAGACCGCTTCTATTATCAAGGAACGCATACTTAGCGGATTGTCTGTCGCTCTGATCAGCGACGCCGGAACGCCTGGAATCTCTGACCCTGGCTTCCTGCTTGTCCGCACATGCGTCGCCGAGGGCATCGAGGTCCAGACTCTTCCGGGAGCGACCGCCTTCGTGCCCGCCCTAGTCAGCAGCGGTTATCCTTGCGATAAATTCTGTTTCGAAGGCTTTCTTCCCCAGAAGAAGGGTCGCCAGAGCATGCTCGCTTCGCTTGCGGGGGAGCATAGGACGATGATTTTCTATGAGTCACCGTTCCGTCTGGTGAAGACTCTCGAGCAGATGGCGGAGGCTTTCGGAGCTGAGCGTGAATGCTCTGTCGCGAGGGAGATATCCAAGATCCACGAAGAACATAAGAGAGGCTCCTTGGAGGAGGTCGCCGCATGGTACCGCTCCCATGAGCCGAAAGGAGAAATTGTAATTATTGTAGCCGGGGCGCCGGAGACGAAAAAGGAAAAGAAGCGCTACAATGAGCAAAGAGAAGACGACATTGAAATCGGGGATAATAGCCCTGATATTTCTTCTGATAGGGTTTGAGTCCGCGTTATTCTATCGTGCGGCGGTCTTAGACAAGGTTTTATCAAATAGAGATCATCCGGACACCGTCTTTGTAGAGCGGCTGCCCGAGTTTTCTTATGGCGAAGGGCAGTCATCAGGAAATGGTCAGAGGCATCCCGGGGGGACTTCCGGAAGGCAGTATCCCGCTTCGGTGAGGAGAGATTCCTATCATAGTCCAAGGGCCGGCGAGATAAGGCGGGAGAGTCCGCCAAGGACGGTGGAGTCATTTCGTTTCAATCCCAATACAGTCAGCTCGGAGGACCTGGTCAGGCTGGGTTTTTCTCCAGCGCAGGCGGAGTCGATACTGAATTATAGAGCAAAGGGCGGGCGTTTCAATCGTCCCTCAGATTTCGCGAAGTCCTATGTCGTGTCGGACTCTGTATATCAGAGACTGCAAAAACATATAGACATTCCTAAGCTCGACCTTAACATGGCGGATTCGACCGCTTTGGATGATTTGCCTGGTATCGGACCGTATTTCGCATCTAGGATAGTTAAGCACAGGACGGAGCTTGGCGGATTCTATTGCTGCAAGGAACAACTGCTTGATATTTACCACTTTGACCAAGAGAAACTATCCGCTATTTCAGACCTTATATATGTGTCAAAGGCTTCGATAAAGCCATTTGAACTTTGGACGCTATCCGAAAATGAGCTTAAGCTTCACCCTTACATACGAGACTGGAAGACAGCACACGCCATTGTGCTGTATAGACAGAGCTACCCGAGGGACTCATGGCAGATTGACTCGATGGCAAAAGTGGGAGCGATTAGCCCGGAGCTTAAAAACAAGCTCCGCAATCTTGTGATCGCGGAGCCTTAGTCTTATTTGAGGAACATTTTTATCAATTTGCGTTTCAGCGGGCTGTAAGGCTGATAGCGCATGTTCAGGTCGAGCCAGAAAGGCTTGTCCACTATGCTCTTAAGGTGAGAGAATGTCTCAAAACCCCATTTGCCGTGATATGAGCCCATGCCGGACTCTCCGACTCCACCGAAAGGCATGTCGTCAGTAGCGAGGTGGATGATAGTGTCTCCTACGCATGCGCTACCGAAGTGCAGATGCTTGAGAAGCTCGTTCTTGACAAGTCTGTCTGTTGTGAAAATGTAGCATGCCAGAGGATGATCATGGGCCTGTACATAATCGACAACAGTGTCAAGGGTCGCATAACTGATAACCGGCATCAAAGGACCGAAGATTTCCTCCTGCATGATCCTGTCAGTGTCGACGTTCCACACCTGTGAACCGTCATCCGCCCTCAGGCAGGCGAGCTGACCCATGCGCAGGATAGTAGGCTCGATGCGGAGTCTCTCGCTCTGGAGTGTTCCGCCGAAAACGACCTTGTCCCGCACCTCCTCCAAGGTCTCGACAAGGCGGGTGTAGTGCTTCTGAGAGATGATCTTTCCGTAGTCCTCGTCCTCAAGAGGCTTCTCACCGAACATCTTGACTATCTGTTTCTTGCAGGCCTCTATGAACTGCTCCTCGATGTCTTTATGTACGAAGATGTGGTCCGGAGCCACGCAGGTCTGTCCGCAGTTGAGGTACTTGCCGAATACGACACGCGCCGCTGTGACGTCGATATTTGTGTCCTTGTCGATGATGACAGGGCTCTTTCCTCCGAGCTCAAGGGTTACAGGGGTGAGGTGGGCTGCCGCCTTCTCCATGACGACGCGGCCTACAGTCTTGCTTCCCGTGAAGAAGATATAATCCCATTTCTGCTCGAGAAGATCCTGGTTCACATCCCTTCCGCCAGTCACTACGGCGACATACTCCTCTGTGAAAATCTCCTCGATAAGCTTTTTGATCACAGCGCTTGTGGCAGGGGAGTAGGCGGATGGCTTGATGACGGCTGTATTTCCTGCGGCGAGGGCTGCTACAAGCGGAGACATGCAAAGAAGGAAAGGATAGTTCCAAGGGCTCATTATCAGCACGTTACCGTATGGCTCGGGGATGATGTAGCTTCTTGCCGGGAACTGGGCGATAGGAGTGCATGCGCGGCGCTTGCGAGTCCAGCGAGGAAGCTTACGTATAGCGTCGGAAATCTCGCTGAGAGTAAGTCCCAGCTCGGTCATGTATCCTTCGTCGTCACTCTTTCCAAGGTCTGCCTTGAGGGCGGCGAGTATCTCGTCCTCCATTTTGACTATTGTCTTGTAAAGTATCTTGAGGATAGCTTTACGGTGGCGCACATTAAGCGTATAACCGCTAAGGAAATATGCTCTTTGGCGGTCAAGAATCTCTTTTACAGTCATCTGTTCAAGTTTAACGGGTTTGGTTTAGCGGTATTTCTCAGACTGCTCTTTTATAAGCTGGTCCAGTACTCCCTCGTCGAAGTAGTTGATTCTCATCGCTCTCTTTACGTCGGCGAGTGTGGCTGCGGCGACTTCGCGAGCCGCGTCGCTACCTTTTTTCAGCACCTCATATACATAAGGTATGTTCTGCTCGAGTTCCTTACGTCTTGCGCGGATTGGCTCGAGCGTGTCGTTAAGAACCGCGGCGAGGAATTTCTTTATCATCATGTCTCCGAGTCCTCCTGCTCTGTACTGGTCCTTGACCTCGTCCAGGTTATGGAACTCAAAGCTGACTTTCTTGCCCTTGAAGCAGTCGCCGAACTTCTCGAAATGCTCATCCTTGCAGAAAGCGTCGAGATATGTGAAGACGGTGTTGCCCTCCACGTGTCCAGGGTCGCTGACCTGAAGGTGAAGAGGGTCTGTGTACATGCCCTTGACCTTCTTTGTCACCTCTTCTGCCGAGTCGGAGAGGTAAATGCAGTTTCCAAGAGACTTACTCATCTTAGCCTTTCCGTCGGTGCCGGGGAGTCTAAGGCATGCGGCGTTGTCCGGAAGCATGATCTCCGGCTCCACGAGAGCCTCGCCGTAGGTGCTGTTGAACTTGCGCACGATCTC
>JAKSJJ010000153.1 GCA_024398335.1 Bacteroidales bacterium
ATATCTTTGTAGGATACAAGATTTTAGAATTATGCATATAGCTATAGCAGGAAACATCGGCAGCGGAAAGACCACGCTGACAAAGATGCTCGCAGCCCATTATGGCTGGACCCCGAAGTTCGAATCTGTTGACTATAATCCGTATCTCGCTGACTTCTACGAGGATATGGAGAGGTGGTCATTCAATCTTCAGATTTACTTCCTTAACAAGAGATTCAAGGATGTGGTTGACATCAGCCGCAGCGACGAGATAATAATCCAGGACAGGACAATATATGAGGATGCGCGCATCTTCGCCCCTAACCTCCACGGCATGGGCCTCATGTCAAGCCGCGATTTCGAGAACTACTCGGATCTGTTCGACCTGATGATGTCTCTTGTCAATCCGCCAGACCTCATGATTTATCTTCGCTCATCTATCCCTAATATCGTGAGCCAGATCCAGAAGCGCGGCCGCGAGTATGAGAAGAGTATCCGTATTGACTACCTTACAGGATTGAATCAGAGGTACGAGGACTGGATCAAGGATTATAAGGGTCGTCTCCTTATCCTCGATGTGGACCGCATCAAGTTCGGCAACCGTCCGGAGGATTTCCAGGAGGTATGCGACAAGATAGACGCCGAGCTCTTCGGCCTTTTCCCACAGGAATAATCGTTAAGAAATATTAAAATGTCAGAAAGAATAACTCTTATCCAGTTCGTGGAGCACTACTGCGAGAAATATGCGCAGAACACCTTCCTCCGCGAGAAAGTCGATGGTGTGTGGACAGAGACCACCTTCGAGAAGACAAAGCAGGAGGCGTATCGCTTCGGCGCGGGATTGATGTCCATGGGACTCGCTAAAGGTGACAAGGTCGCCCTTCTTTCCGAGGGACGCAATAAATGGGTCATCGGTGAGATAGGTATCCTTTATACCGGAGCCGTAAACGTTCCTTTGTCCGTACAGCTCAGCGAGCCTGACCTGGTGTTCCGTATCCAGCACTCTCAGGCACGTTTTGTCGTAGTCTCACGCAACCACCTCGCCAAGGTCCGCAAGATCCTTCCGGAGTGCCCTGAGGTCGAGAAGATAATAGTCTTCGACCAGATGGACTCATATCAGGAGAAGGAGATGTGTTTTGACGAGGTCAGCAAGCTGGGAGACGAGTTCCTCGCAAGCTCAAAGGAGGAGTTCCTCGCGAGGGCTAATTCTATCCAGCCTGATGATTACGCCAACATCAGCTACACTTCAGGCACCACCGCTGATCCTAAGGGTATTCTTCTTACCCACCGTAACTATACCGCCAACGTCGAGCAGGCCTCTACCGTCATCGGAATCCCTTCCGACTACGTCATGCTCATCATCCTTCCGCTCGACCACTGCTTCGCGCATGTCGCCGGGTTCTATATCATGATGTACTCAGGCGCCTCTATCGCTACTGTTCCGGCAGGAAAGGGCGGCATGGAGGCTCTGCGTAATATCCCTACCACTATCAAGGAGGTCCGTCCTCACGTGATGCTTTCTGTCCCTGCTTTGAGCAAGAACTTCAAGAAGGGCATCGAGGCAGGCGTGGCGAAGAAGAGTCCGCTTATCCAGAAACTTTACAATTTCGCTGTGGATAACGCTATCAAGTACAATAAAGAGGTTTACAACAAGGGCGGTCTGTGCTCATTGTGGAGAAAGCCTTTGATGGCGCTTTTCGACAAACTTGTATTCAAGGGAATCCGTGAGGCGGCTTTCGGCGGACGCATGCAGTTCTTCGTGGGCGGCGGCGCCTTGCTTGACATCGATCTCCAGCGTTACTATTACGCCATCGGAGTGCCTATCTATCAGGGCTATGGCCTTTCAGAGGCGACCCCTATCATCTGCGCCAACTCTCCGGTGCGTTATGTCATGGGTTCATCAGGACGTATCGTCCAGCCTCTTGACTGCAAGATCTGCGACTCTGAGGGCAAGGAAGTTCCGAACGGAGAACTCGGCGAGATCGTCGTAAAGGGCGAGAATGTCATGGCAGGATACTGGCGTAACCCTGCTTCCACCGAGAAGACTATCATCGAAGGTTGGCTCCACACCGGAGACATGGGCTACAAGTGGCCTCAGGATCCGACAATGCTGTATGTCGTGGGCCGTTTCAAGGCTCTTCTTATCGCTTCTGACGGCGAGAAATATTCTCCTGAGCTCATGGAGGAGTCATACACGGAGTCATCCAAGTTCATTGACGCGGCTGTCCTTCATAACAACCAGGACCCTTACACTATCCTCCTTCTTGTGCCTAACAAGGACGCTTTGAAGAGCTATGTCCAGGCGGAGTTCCCTGGCATGGACGTGAACTCCGATGAGGCCAAGGCCAAGATGCTCGAAAGACTTCAGCAGGATGTGAACATGTTCCGCAAGGGCGGCAGCCACGCCGGACAGTTCCCTGATAAATGGCTTCCTGGCGCTGTCTGCGTGCTTCCTGAGGGCTTCACCGCCGCTAACGGCATGCTTAACTCTACATCTAAGATGGTACGCCGCAACGTGGAGAAGGCATACGAGGACCGCATGGCCTTCGCCTATACTCCTGAGGGAAAGAACATCGTGAACCCTATGAACCTCAGTTCGCTTTAAATATTCAAAAACTGAATTATGAAAAAATTACTAGTCCTTCTCGCGGCGATCGCATCTTTGTCAAGCTGTATGCTGACTCGCATTGTCACGACCGCTCCTTCTCAGCCGGTGCACACTACGACAGTCACCACGGCTCCTGCTCAGCCGGTCTATACGACTGTTGTGACCCATAAGCAGCACACAGTGACAACTCAGAGCTTTGTCATATACAATGACCCATGTCTTCACCTTGACCTGGAGGCTGTAGCGGTAGCTTTCGCTCAGTCTTCAAGCATAAGGGAGTTTGAGATGTTGCTCAACAACTACTCTTATATCATCACCAACCTTGACCTTAACAGGGACGGTTATGTCGATTATCTGCGCGTAGTGGAGAGGCTTGACGGATATTCACATGTCTTCCTTATCCAGGCTGTCCTGGGGTATAACTTCTTCCAGGATGTGGCTACGCTCGTGGTCGAGAACCCTTCAAGATATGGCTGCTATGTCGAGGTCTATGGATCGCCTTATCTCTACGGACACAACCACTATGTAAGACCTGTTTTCGTCTCCGCTCCTACTATCTACTCTTACCTTCGTAAGACGGGATACTCAGTGTGGACATCGCCTTGGCAGTGGAACTCATATCCAAGCCACTATAAGAAACCGGCTCCTGTCAACCTCAGCCATTATCAGGCATACGTGCAGACTTACATGAAGAATAACAACTACTGTCACAAGGCTGATTATCCTAGCGTACCTTATTATAATGGTTATGACAGGGTGATGAAGAGCATGCAGCGCAACGACTATGGAGCGCAGCATCCTGAGCAGTCATTCAGTGTCCGTAACGCGAATACCGAGTTCGGCGCATCCGCTCTCCAGAACGCCCGCCTTGCAGGCCGTTCGGAGGCTAACGCATACGATATGCGTGTGGTTCAGCAGGCTACAAGAACTACTTCTGAGTCCAGCTCAGCTAGAGGCACAGGCACTTCGACAAGCGTTCGTCCAAGCGGCACCAGCTCATCTACATCAAGAACTACAACGGGTACCTCTTCCAGCGCTTCAACAAGTACTTCTACAAGCACTTCAAGCGGTTCTTCTACAAGACCAGCGACAAGCACATCTACAGGAACTTCCACCGCTACCACTACTACTCGTCCGGCTACCACTGGCACTACAACTCGTCCAGCTACTACCGGCACGACATCGACAAGACCTGTGGCGGGAACTACTGTAACCAGCAGCGTCAGGACTTCCGGCTCGTCTGGTACGACCACCCGTACCGTGGACTCTACAGGCGCCACTTCAACTGTAAGGCGCGGCTCAACTGCCACCACGACTTCATCGACCCGTACGACGTCCACCAGTTCAACCGGAACTACCACCCGTACCACTACGTCTGAAGGATCCTCAACCCGCAGGTAATACCGCAAACCATAAAAGAAATCCGCGAAGCTTAGCTCCGCGGATTTTTTTATTATGCCTGCCTGATTACAACACAGAACTGGCTTTCTTGTTCATCCAAAAGCGATAGAAGAGTCCGCTGCTCATATTCTCGTCCGATAATCATAGTAATCAGGTTTTCCGCTGCAAATATAGAAATAATTAAGCGATAGTCAGCGGAAACTGCGAAAAAATAACTAGTTTCCGCTGACTATCGTGATATTTTAACGGGATAATCAGCGGATGAATTTGAGGTGTTAAAAAACATCATACCAGGCATCATAATATGATGGGTTCTGTTGTCTCAATTCATCAGACA
>JAKSJJ010000154.1 GCA_024398335.1 Bacteroidales bacterium
GGACACGTCCAAGCTTATGTTGGAGATGATACAGAAATATATCCCGAGCCTTCATACTTACTCCGACTATAAGGAATTGCTTGAAAGCGGGGATGTGGACGGCGTGATTGTCTGCACTCCGTCATCTCTTCATTACGAGATCTGTTCTCTCGCAGCCGCGAAAAATGTGAATGTGTTCTGTGAAAAACCTTTCACCACCGATCCCGCGAAGGCTCAGATACTAGCGGACATGTTCGCTCAGAAAGGGCTCGTGAACCAGGTTGGATATGTCTATAGATTCGACCCTGTATTCGGCAGAGTGAAATCCCTGCTCGAAAAGGGCGTCATCGGAGAGCTTTGTCATGTAGGGGCTCAGTTCTTGAGCGCTACCATCACCAAGACCGCTCCTGAGAAAGGCTGGCGTTCAAAGCGCGAGAACGGCGGCGGCGCAGTCTTCGAGATGGGCTCACATGTATTTGACATTCTCGAATTCTTCCTCGGAGAACCTGTGAAGATGAGCGGATCCCGCCTGGGAAAAGTCTATTCTGAGAGCGTGGAGGACATCTGCGACGCAAACATCGACTACTCAGGTGACGTCCATGCTGACATCCATGTCAACTGGAGCGACTATACCTTCCGCAAGCCTATGCTCAAGTTCGATTTCCACGGAACCAAGGGCAAGATCCAGGCTGACCTCTACGGATACAAGGTATTCCTGCGTGAGGCTGACCCTCAGAACAGCCTTGAGCAGGGTTGGACCAGCATTCCTATGAACCTTATCCCCGACCCGACTCCTTTCTATGTCCGCGGCACCAGCTTCACAAACCAGCTTTATGACTTCGCTGACGCTATTCTAGGCGTGAAGGCCACACGTGGATGTTCCTTCGCCCAGGCCACCCACACCCAGAAAGTCATACATGAGATTTTCGAAAACGATAAAAACGCATGAGCATGGAAAAAATCGATAAAATAGTATTCGGAGACAATCAGTTCTTCGGCATCAACCACCGATCCCAGGAAAAAGCGGAGGAACTGCTCAAGCGTTTCAACAATATAGACAACATTTTCGAGGTCTATGACAACGCCTTTGACTGCGGAATAAAGGCCGTCATGCTCAACTCCAATGAGAAAGCGGCGGCTATCACCGAGCGTTTCAGAAGCAATCCTTCAAAATATGGGGACATCGCCTGGTATCCGTCTATCCCGTATCCTCACAAATACGCGGGCATGGTCAACGAACTGGGTATATTCCCCGCTATCAACGAGGTGCTTTTCAAGGACAATACCGCGCTGGGCGTGCTTGGAATGATGTTTAAGGGAGGTAGCGCCGTAGTCACAAAAGACGCCATGAAGATGATGGAAATGCTCATCGACGTGGAGTTCAAGATGTTCAAAGGCCTTAATGTCAAGGTGCTTTTCCTTCAGAACGTAATCACAGACCTTATTCTCGGATACGGGATTAAGGAGGTTTTCGAGCATTACTGCGAGTACATACGCAAGAAATACGGAGTCCTGCCGGGCTTTATCACCCTCAACCTCCCTTATCTCAAAGCAAAACTTGAAGAGTGGGGCATTGACCAGGTGGTGATATGCTCCTCAATCAACAAGGCGGGATTCAATATGTTCCCTTCAAAGGAGGAATATGAGAAAGTCCTCGTGGCTAACGACCCTTCAAAATATCAGATCATGGGCATGTCCACCCTGGCTTCAGGCTCGATAAGTCCTAAAGAGTCATTTGAATACGTGAACGGCCTCAACATCCAATCCGTCGTGTTCGGAGCCTCGTCAAAGGCTCACATCGCAAGCACTGTGGATCTTATAAATCTCAAATAAACTGTTTTTATGACAGGATTCAATTTCATGAATATCGCCCCTCCGAAATGGAGGATACTGATTCTTCTGGTGATATCTTTTATCTCCACATGGCTGGTATTCAAGCACATACTGAAAATCGCGCTGCAAAAGAACATAGTGGACAACCCCGACGCGAGAAAACTCCAGAAGACCCCTGTTCCAGTTCTTGGCGGCGTGGCTGTGTTCTTCGGAATAGTCGTGGGACTGGGATTTTTCAAGACTACGCTTAACTACACCACGCTCTTCCCTCTTGTCAGCGCCATGATCATGATGCTCTACGTGGGCACTATCGACGACATCGTCGATCTCTCCCCTATGACAAGAATGTTGATGGAAGTGCTTGTGGGCGTGCTTTTCATCTTCGGAAGCAAAAGTTCAATCGTGTATCTAGACCATCTCTGGGGAGTCGAGTTCATCCCGGATTGGCTGAGCATGATAATATCGATTATCGCCTTCGTGGGCCTTATCAACGCCATCAACATGATTGACGGAGTCGACGGACTCTCCAGCGCCCTGGGTATCACCATTTGCTCTTTCTTCGGCGTCGTATTCTTCCTTGGTCACCAGTATTCATACGCCGCCCTCGCCGCGATCACCGTCGGAGCCCTGCTGCCATTCTTTCTTCACAATGTGTTCGGACTCCACAGCAAGATGTTCCTCGGCGACGGAGGCTCCATGGTCCTGGGCACTATTATCGCCGCCATGGTGATAACCATGCATAACAAGGAAGTCATGTTCCCTGTATTCAAGGAGATAGACTTCAACATCCCAGCCTTCGCCATCGCTGTCCTGAGCATGCCTATCGCTGACACCCTCAGAGTCATGGTCATGCGCATGATCGGGGGCAAATCCCCATTCAAGCCCGACAAGACCCACCTTCACCACCGTTTCATCGCCCTTGGCTTCTCCCACATCGCAATTACGCTGACTGAGGTGATCTTCACCCTTCTCGTCGTCGGGGCATTCACGCTCGTATGGACTCTTGGCGGAAGCGATGATCTCCAGCTTTATGTAGTCATCGCCACCGCCGCCCTCATAAACTTCGGTACTTCCGCCATTCTCGCTAAATGTCAGAGCAAGGACGGAGCGCTAGCGCATAAACTAAAAAACTTCGCCAAGATCACCCATATCGACAGAAAGGGAATCTGGTTGACTATTCAAAAAATCGTAGATGGAAAAAGCGAGTTCTACAAAAGCTAACCTGATAAGGATCACCTTTATCGAGCTGCTCCAACTTTCGCTTGGACTGATCGACAGACTTAGCGTCACCCCTGACGCCCAGCAGTGGGAGATACTGTTCCGTCAAGCCAAACGCCAGTCCCTGCTCGGAGTATGCTTTGATGGCGTATGCAAGCTTCCACAGGAGCAGATTCCGCCTAGAGAACTACGTCACAAATGGTTCGTGACCATAAATAAGATGCAGGCGCAGAACAAGATGATGTGTTCAATGGCGGCCAGACTGACACGTGAATTCAATTCGAAGGGCGTGAGAAGCTGCGTTCTTAAAGGAGTCGGCATGGCCTCATACTACCCTTCCCCTCTTCTTCGCCAGAACGGAGACATCGACATCTGGATTGACTGCGACAGAAAAACGGCGGTCAGGCTCACCTCTGAGATAACACCTGTTCAGCAAGTTGTCTATCATCACCTCATCGTAGAGCCTATCGAGGATATAGAGGTGGAAGTCCATACCACCCCCTCATGGCTCTGCAATCCTTTCCTCAATAAAGAGGTGCAGAAGTGGTTCGCCCAGACAAAAGACGCCCAGATGGGCTGCCGCGTGGAGAATTACTGGGACGGCGGCGAGGAGTATTTCAACCATCCGGAGCCGGGATTCGACCTTGTTTACGCCATGTTGCACATTTTCCGCCACCTCTGCGACGAGGGCGTAGGGCTGCGTCATATCGTAGATTACTATTTCATTCTCAAGGCTTCCAGCAAGCAGGACAGAGAGCAGGCCGCTAAAATGCTTGAACAGTTCCAGCTTGGCAGAATACTCGGGGCTGTATGCCACGTGATGAAAGCTCTTTTCCTGATGGATGACGAACTGCTTCCTGTAAAACCGGACGCTTCCTTAGGAGAAAAACTCATGAGGGAGATGTGGCGAGGAGGTAATTTCGGCATATCTGACCCTAGAAACAGACATTCTCAAAACGAGAATATACTTGGACGTTTCATCAGAAAGCAGAAAAGACAGCTCGACTTCGCCCGCACCTTCCCTAAGGAGGTTCCATGGATAGGGCCTTGGAGGGCTTGGCACCTTGCCATGCGAATTAAATGGAACGGACTGAAGGTTCTTTTGATGAAAACCGACGAATAATGGAGCGAAATCCGCGCATACTCTTTGTCATGCAACTGCCTCCTCCCGTCATCGGGGCGAGTGTAGTCTGCCGTCAGGTATATGACAGTTCCCTGATCAAGGAAAATATAGACTGCGATTTCCTGAATTTCACTCTTTCCCGCAAAGTG
>JAKSJJ010000155.1 GCA_024398335.1 Bacteroidales bacterium
TCTGAGCCTACAGGGTGTATTTCGCCTGCGAAGTCGAAGAAGTTGGTCATGATGGCAGGGTTGCCATTGGCGCTGAACCAGCCGTTCTCCTGCTTAGAGTAGGTTGTGACGGTCATCTCGCCATTGTTCCATTCAACGACCGCTGTTTCTGACGGGTCGGAGATCATGTAGTGGGTCTGGTCGCCTGCGAGGGCTACGATAGACTGACGTACCTTTTTGCCGCGGAGCAGCTCGATAGCCTCCTCCACGCTGCCTGCGTTGTCCAGCACATAGCGGACGACAGACTGGCTGCACAGATCACCCTCTGCACCGATATACTTGTCGCCCGGCTGGTAAGGCACGATGTTGATGTTGATGACAACACCAGCGTCGTTGATACCGTCGACTACTGAGGTGGCGATGATGTTTCTGAGCTCTTCAGCGACCTTGCCGCCGGCTTTGATGAAATCCTGGGTGATGGTCGTGTTGGAGTTCGCGAGCGCGACGTTGGCGTGTTTTACATTCTTTCCTTTCGGCATCTGGATGATGAGACAGCCATAGTTTGCCTGATACCAGTCAAGGTTGCGGCCATGGAAGTCGTGACTTCTCCAGCTAGTGCAGGCGCCGGCGGACTCTTTGATCTTCCTCTCCTCAAGTGCGCCGTACTTGGCGAGGATTTCCTGGTTGCCGGTCTCAAAGTCGAATTCGTCCGGATTCCAGACCGCGAGAGCGGTATTGTCCTGGATAGGAACCATCTGATAGTAATCAGGAGTTACATTTTTCTTACAACATACAGTTGCCATAGCAATACAAGCGAAAACTAAAATCTTCTTCATTTTTTTCTGTTTATCTTTTGATTCGGCAAAGTTACTTCTTTCGTGCGAAAGGTAATAAAGAAATTGGCGACATTTTTCCTATCTTTGTGGATTATTGACTTAGACAACTGACTATGGCGCGCAAACGAC
The DNA here is from genome assembly GCA_024398335.1 of Bacteroidales bacterium. Classification (GTDB taxonomy): domain Bacteria; phylum Bacteroidota; class Bacteroidia; order Bacteroidales; family UBA932; genus Cryptobacteroides. Next base: position 945 of record JAKSJJ010000155.1, read on the forward strand.
TGATTCTTTCCTTTCTTCTTATGCTGTTTTTCGCATGGAGCGGTAATGCTACGAAAAGCGCCCAGTTGCGAAAGATGGACAATGTCAGGCTATCGGCCGGAGTGACATTGACCCCGTTGGTGCCCCAGGGGACGGGAGAAAATCTCAGGGAGGCCATAATCGTCTGCCCGGGAGGCAGTTATCATTGGCTGGATGAGCCTACGGAGGGCCTGTATGTGGCCCAATGGCTACAAAAGGAGGGGATCGCCGCCTTCGTGCTTCTTTATAATCCTTACACCACACTCCACACAAAGATAATGGGGGCGATTTCTGACGCTATCGAACATGTGAGAAGCTTTGCCGGGGAGTATGGCGTGGACCCTGACCGCATAGGGGCCATGGGATTTTCCGCGGGAGGGCATCTTGTCATGAGCGCGGCGGAGCATTTTGCCTCCGACCCCGCGAGACGGCTTAACTTCGTCGCTCCGATCTATCCGGTGGTGACTATGAATGAGCCGTATGTACACAAGCGCTCGATGAGGGGGTTTCTTTCACCGAGGGAAATCGCGAGTGCTGAGGGCCGTGACAGGTTCTCTTTGGAGAAAAACGTCCCCCAGAACTGTCCGCCTGTGTTCCTTCTTAACTGTACAGACGATCCTATAGTCAAGTATCAGAACTCGATACTTCTGGCGGAGGCGCTCTCCAGCGCGGGCGTAGAGCACCTGTACACAAGATATGAGACAGGAGGGCATGGGTTCGGAGCGAATCCTGCTCGCCAGAACGAGAACACCTCGGCGTGGCAGGGGCTTTTCATGAAATGGCTGCGCTCACTTAAATTCTGAAATTATTAAACAAAGATGATCAATATGAAAAGATTCTTTATCGCCGCCGCGGCAATGCTGATGCTCGCCGCGCCTAGCATGAGGGCCGATGAGGGAATGTGGCTGCTGCCTCTTTTGCAGAAGCTTAATTCCAAAGATCTCGCCTCTGCGGGTTGTCATCTCACCCCTGAGCAGATTTATTCTATTAACCATTCCTCACTCAAGGACGCTATCATTCAGTTCGGTGGCGGATGTACCGGAGAGGTTGTCTCTGACGAGGGACTTGTGCTGACTAACCACCACTGCGGATATTCTAGCATTCAGAAGCTCAGCAGCGTGGAGCATGACTATCTGAAGGACGGATACTGGGCTGCCTCACGTGCTCAGGAGCTCCCAGTAGAAGGACTTTCCGTTGTGTTCCTTGACAGGATCGTGGATCTTTCAAAGGAGATGGCTGTCTTTGAGAAAAGGGCTCGCAAGGAGTATAAAGACAGCTCGAACGTGGACTCGCTTGTTTTCGTCGCCCTCCAGGAGCAGGCAAAGAAGATCGCTGACCGCATTCTGTTCCCGGGAGATGACACCAAGGTCCTGGTGCAGTCGTTCTACGATGATAACATGTGGTATGCTTTCTACTATAAGAAGTACACTGACATACGTTTTGTCGGCGCTCCGCCTTCATCAATAGGCAAGTTCGGAGCTGACACGGACAACTGGATGTGGCCTCGCCACACTGGAGATTTCTCCATGTTCCGTATCTATGCTGACCCTAGCGGAAATCCTGCGGATTATTCTGAGGATAATGTCCCATACGTGCCTAAACGCTCGTTGAAGATCTCTTTGAAGGGCGTTTCTGAGGGGGATTACGCCATGGTCATGGGCTATCCAGGAAGCACAAATCGTTATTATACCCCTACCGAGCTCGCGGAAGAACTCGCAGTTGATGATGTCCGTGTCCAGGCTAGGACCAAGTATCAGGACATCGTCATGAAATACATGCTTTCTGACCCTGCCCTCAAGATTAAATATGCTGACAAATACGCCCACAGCTCAAATGGTTGGAAAATGTGGCAGGGCATGGCGAAGGCATGTAAGGATTATGGGATTACGGACCGTCTCGGCGCTCAGGCTGCTGAGTATAAGAAGTGGGCGGAAGGTTCAAAGAAAAATCTTAAGTACGCCAAGGCCATAAGCGATGTCGAGCAGACTAGCCGCGCTTGTTCAATAGTTGACTTGGTGTCGACTCTTGTCAATGAGACTTGGGGCAAGATGGAAGCTCTGCTGCTTGATTACAGTGCTTTGAATGTTTTATTCGCTGGTGGTTCCGCGGAGATATCAGAAGAGGCGATAAAAGCTTTCTACGATGAAGCAAAAGCGGAGTTTAAGGATTATTCTGCCGATGTGGACCGTGACGTTACAATAAGCATGTTGGAGCATTTCCGCTCTAACGCTCCTGAATGGCTCATTCCTGGTAGGGAACATCCTATGAACTTGGCCCAGATGGATGTCCCTCATTATGTGGACTCTGTTTTCAGCAAGAGTATCTTCACGGACGAGAGCCGTTTGGACGCTTCGTATGCGAAGGGAACCCTCGCACAGGACGCCATGTCGGACGCATTGACACCTATGGCTGTCACTCTGGTTGGAATCGCCTATGCGCTGTTCCCTTATTATCGGCAGTTAGATGCAAGCCACTCCGTCGCCAGAAGGACTTACATGGAGGGCATGCTCAAATGGAAAAAGAAGCAGGCTCTTTATCCTGACGCGAACTTCACGATGCGACTCACTTACGGTCACGTGAAGCCTTACAGCGTAAGTGACGCGGTTACATATAAATATTATACGACTCTGGAGGGTGTCATGGAGAAAGAAGACCCTGACAACTGGGAGTTCGTGGTCCCTTCGAAGCTCAAGGAACTGTATCAGACCAAGGATTTCGGAGAGTATGCCATGGCGGACGGCCGTATGCCGGTATGCTTTATCACGGACAATGACATCACTGGCGGTAACTCCGGAAGCCCTGTGATGGACGCTGACGGCAACCTGATAGGACTCGCCTTTGACGGCAACTGGGAGAGCCTTTCTTGCGACATCAATTATGAGGCGTCTTGCCAGAGATGTATTTGCGTGGATATCCGCTACGTGCTCTTTATCATAGATAAGTTCGGTGGCGCGGGATATCTTCTTGATGAGATGAATATTATCAGATAAATGGAAAAGAAAGATATACTATCCTGCCTAGAGCAGGTGCTTCATCCGGCCAAGGGCGACAAGGATATTGTCAGCCTCGGCATGGTGCAGGACGTCCAGGTGGCGGAGGGCGTCGTAAATATTACTCTAGCCTTCCCTAAACATAGAGATCCGCTGGCCGAGTACCTTATCGGCAGCGCGAAGGCCGCGGTCATCCGCGCTTTCCCTGGCACCGCGGTCGAGGTCACAAGCGTCGTGAAGGACCCTGCTCCGAAAAAGAA
>JAKSJJ010000156.1 GCA_024398335.1 Bacteroidales bacterium
AATAAGGATGTTACCAAGGCGGTACATGAGCTTATCGACAGGGGAGGTCTCATCCTCGGTATCTGTAACGGTTTCCAGGCGCTTGTCAAGAGCGGTCTGCTTCCTTACGGACGCCTCGGAATGGTGACAAAGGATTCTCCTACACTCTTCCGTAACGACATCAACCGTCATATCTCGCAGATGGTCACCACCCGCGTGGCTACTACCGCATCTCCTTGGCTCGCAGGCCTCAAGGTCGGTGATCTTCACAGCATCGCCGTCAGCCACGGAGAGGGTAAATTCATGGTTAACGAGGCTCTCGCGGCTGAGCTCTTCAGCAACGGTCAGGTAGCCTTCCAGTATGCCGATCCTGTCAGCGGAGAGCCTACGATGGAGTCTCCGTACAACCCTAACGGATCATATTACGCTATCGAGGGTATCATCAGCCCTGATGGTCAGATCCTCGGCAAGATGGGTCACTCAGAGAGATATGAGAACAATCTCTTCAAGAACATAAGCGAGGATATGGCTCAGCCTCTCTTCGAAAACGCTGTCAAGTATTTCAGGAAAAAATAACACATCAATTATATGGCAATCTCTTACGAAAAAGCGGGAGTGAATCTCGAGGCTGGCTATGAGGTAGTGAGCCGAATCAAGAAACATGTCTCTTCAACTAAGCGTCCCGGTTCTATGGGCGGTATCGGATCATTCGGTGGAATGTTCGACCTCGCTTCTCTGGGCGTAAAGGAACCTGTCCTTGTCAGCGGTACTGACGGAGTGGGAACCAAACTCAAGATAGCTTTCGCTATGGATAAACACGACACAGTAGGTATCGACGCTGTCGCTATGTGTGTCAATGACGTGCTCGCGCAGGGCGCTGAGCCTCTTTTCTTCCTTGATTATGTGGCAGTAGGACACAATGAGCCGGCAAAGGTCGAGGCCATCGTCGCAGGTGTGGCGGAGGGCTGTCGCCAGGCAGGTTGCGCCCTTGTCGGAGGTGAGACCGCCGAGATGCCGGGCATGTACGAAGGAGGGGAGTATGACATCGCCGGCTTCACTACAGGTGTCGTCGAGAAGTCAAAGCTCATCGACGCCTCAAAGGTGAAGGTCGGTGACGTGCTTGTAGGAGTCGCTTCTACAGGTGTTCATTCAAACGGATTCAGCCTTGTGCGCAAGATCGTCGCTGACGCTGGTCTTTCATATCAGGACGAGATCGCTGAGTTCGGCGGCCGTAAGCTTGGCGAGGTCCTCTTGACTCCTACCAAGATTTATGTGAAGCAGGTTCTCGAGGTCATCCGTAACTGCGATGTCCACGGTATCAGCCATATCACTGGCGGCGGATTCGACGAGAATATTCCTCGCGTCCTTCACGAGGGCCAGGGCCTTGAGATCAACGAGGGCTCATGGGAGATTCTTCCTGTATTCAAGATGCTCGAGAAATGGGGCGGCGTGCCTCACCGCGAGATGTTCAACATCTTCAACATGGGTATAGGTATGGTCATCGTACTTGACGAGTCTGAGGCTCAGAAAGCTATCGACATTCTCACCGCAGCAGGCGAGAAAGCCTCAGTCATCGGTCGTGTCGTAGAAGGTAATGAAGTAATAATCAAATAAATAGAATAGTCATTATGGCTCGTAGAGCACTTGTAAGCGTAAGTGACAAGCGTGGACTTGTCGAGTTCGTATCCGGCCTTGAGAAACTTGGCTGGGAGATTATCGCGACCGGCGGAACAAAGAAACTTCTTGATTCCAACGGAGTGAAGACAATAGGCATCAGCGAGGTGACAGGCTTCCCTGAGATCTGCGACGGTAGAGTAAAGACTCTCCATCCAAAGGTACATGGAGGTATCCTTGCTCGCCGTGATATCCCTGAGCACATGGCTACTCTTAAAGAGAATGAAATTGAGACTATCGATCTTGTCTGCGTGAACCTTTATCCTTTCAAGCAGACAATCGCTAAGCCTGACGTCACCTTCGAGGATGCTATCGAGAACATCGACATCGGAGGTCCTTCAATGGTCCGCAGCGCCGCTAAGAACTGGAAAGACGTGACAATCGTATGTGACCCTTCTGACTATGAGAAGGTCCTGAATGAAATCGCACAGAACGGCAATACTCTCCAGCAGACACGCCTCGAACTTTCCGCTAAGGCTTATACCCACACCGCTGAGTACGACATGATGATCGCTACATACATGCGTGCACAGGCCGGCCTTAACGAGAAACTTTTCCTTGAGTTTGACCTCAAGCAGGGCCTTCGCTATGGCGAGAACCCTCATCAGGACGCCAAGTTCTACGCCCAGGCCGAGAAGGTTCCGTTCTCGCTCGCTTTCGCTGAGCAGATCCAGGGAAAGGAACTCTCCTATAATAATATACAGGACGCTAACGCCGCTCTAAGCGTAGCTCGTGATTTCAGCGAGCCTTTCTGCTGCGCGCTCAAGCATATGAACCCTTGCGGTGCAGCCGTTGGAGCTACCATCGAGGAGGCATGGCAGAGAGCATACGAGGCTGATAAGGTCAGCATCTATGGCGGTATCGTCGTTGTTAACCGTGAGCTCACCGCTGAGGTCGCTCTCGGCATGAAGCCTATCTTCCTTGAGATCGTCATCGCTCCTTCATTCACTCCTGAGGCCCTTGAGATTCTCTCCGCTAAGAAGAATCTTCGTGTCCTCAAGGTTGACATGACCCGCAGCGAGGCCGCTGTCCCTCAGTATGTAGGTGTATGCGGAGGAATGCTCGTCCAGAGACTTGACACTGACGTGGAGAACGTCAATCTCGATATGTGCGTGACTAAGACCAAACCGGGCGCTGAGCTTCTGAGTGACCTTGACTTCGGATGGAAGATAGTCAAGCACGTGAAGTCAAACGCTATCGCTGTCGTACGTGACGGCCATACAATCGGAGTCGGCGCCGGCCAGACCAACCGTGTGGGTTCAGCTCAGATCGCTCTTGAGCAGGCTAAGGCCGCCGGTTTCACCGAGGGACTTGTGCTCGCCTCAGACGGATTCCTTCCATTCGCTGACACAGTTGAGCTCGCCTCTAAATATGGCGTTACCGCTATCGTCCAGCCAGGCGGAAGCATTCGTGACGAAGAGTCTATCGTCAAGGCTGACGAACTCGGTATATCAATGATATTCACAGGTGTAAGACATTTCAAACACTAGACTTAAATGGGAAAGAAAGTACTTGTAGTAGGTGGCGGCGGAAGAGAGCACGCTATCGTTGACGCTCTGTCACGCTCGCCTCAGGTAGAGAAGATATTTTGCGCTCCGGGAAACGCCGGCATCGCCGCCAAGGCAGAGAACGTCGCTCTTAAGGATACAGACGTCGAGGGCCTTAAAGCCTTTGCCCTCAAAGAGGGGATTGACCTTACAGTCGTGGGGCCGGAGGCCGCTTTGTCTGTCGGTATAGTTGACGCCTTCCGTGAGGCCGGACTTAAGATTTTCGGTCATACCAAAGCGGCTACCAGCATCGAGAGCAGCAAGGAGTTCGCTAAACGTCTCATGGTCAAATATGACATTCCTACCGCCTCCTACAAGAGCTTTGAAGATTATGAGCAGGCGCTCGCTTACGTGAGCGCACGCCCATTCCCCGCTGTGCTGAAGTATGACGGTCTCGCCGCCGGCAAGGGCGTAGTGATCGCTGAAGACCTCGCGCAGGCGCAGGAGGCCCTGAAGGATATGCTCGTTGACAGCAGCTTCGGAAAAGGAAAGGTTGTCGTCGAGGATTTCCTCACTGGCCCGGAGTTCTCCTTCATGTGTTTTGTCAAAGGCTCGAAAGTATGGCCTATGCCTCTTTCACAGGACCACAAACGCGCCTTTGACGGCGATAAAGGTCCGAACACTGGCGGCATGGGCGCATATACCGGTCTTCCTTTCATCACAGAAGAAGATAAGTCCTTCGCCCTTGAGAACATACTCCGTAAGACCGCTTCCGCTATGGTCAGCGAGGGTTGTCCTCTGACCGGAGTTCTTTACGGCGGATTGATGAAGACTCCTGATGGCGTGAAAGTCATTGAGTTCAACGCCCGTTTCGGCGACCCTGAGACTGAGGTCGTGCTTCCTCTGATCGAAAGCGATATTTATGAAATATTCTCGGCTGTGGCTGACCCTTCTGATGTCTGCGTAGCTGACCCGAAGTGGTCCGATGTCGTGACTATGGGTGTAGTCCTTGCTTCAAAAGGCTATCCTGGCAAGTATGAGAAGG
>JAKSJJ010000157.1 GCA_024398335.1 Bacteroidales bacterium
GAAGCCTCTGTAAGCTGCTCCTCTGGAATACCTACAGCGTCAGGAAGTTTTCCGCCGAGGGCGTTGATCTCGTCAACATACTCCTGTGGAACTGATGAAGAACCGTGGAGGACGATAGGGAAGCCAGGAAGCTTCTTCTCGATAGCGTGGAGCACGTCGAATGCGAGTGGAGGAGGAACGAGCTTGCCGGTCTTAGGGTCACGGGTGCACTGTGCAGGAGTGAACTTGTAAGCGCCGTGTGAAGTTCCGATAGAGATAGCGAGAGAGTCGCAACCAGTGCGGGTAGCGAAGTCAACGACCTCTTCTGGCTTGGTGTAGTGTGAAACCTCAGAAGCGACCTCATCCTCGACACCTGCGAGAACGCCGAGCTCAGCCTCTACAGTCACGTCGAACTGATGAGCGTACTCTACGACCTGCTTAGTAAGGGCGATGTTCTCCTCGTAAGGAAGGGAAGAAGCGTCGATCATCACTGAAGAGAATCCCATGTCAACACAGCTCTTGCAGAGCTCGAAAGAGTTACCATGGTCGAGGTGGAGACAGATCTGTGGGTTCTCCCAACCGAGCTCCTTAGCGTACTCTACAGCACCCTCTGCCATGTAGCGGAGAAGGGTCTGGTTAGCGTACTTACGTGCGCCGCTTGACACCTGGAGGATAACTGGAGACTTCTTCTCAGCTGCTGCCATGATGATAGCCTGGAGCTGCTCCATGTTGTTGAAGTTGAAAGCTGGGATAGCGTAACCGCCAGCGACTGCCTTAGCGAACATCTCTCTAGTGTTCACAAGACCGATTTCTTTGTAGTTTACCATTGTTTAGTAATATAAATTAAGTGTTTGTATTTCGATTCCAATCGTGCAAAATTACTCATTTTTCTTCTTCTCCGCAAGTTTTTTCTTGTAGGCCTCCATCACTTCACGCCTGTGCTCGGATTTCTTTTTCTGGATCTGGGCCTGGCGCTTCTCGAAGTTCTCTCTTTGTCTCTCAAGATAATTGTCCGCCATGGCTAGTCTCGCTTGAAAAGATCACGGGTATAGACTTTATCCTTCACGTCGTCAAGACAGCTGTCGTAACGGTTGGCTATGATGGCGTCGCTGACTTTTTTGAAGCGTTCGAGGTCGCCTATGACCTCGCTTCCGAAGAATGTCGTGCCGTCCTGGAGCGATGGCTCGAAGATGACCACCTTCGCGCCCTTCGCCTTGATACGCTTCATCACGCCCTGGATGCTGCTCTGACGGAAATTATCCGAATTGCTCTTCATCGTAAGACGATACACTCCGACAGTGACCTGACGCTCCCTGGCGGCGTTCCATTGGCTGTTAGCCGTGTAGTAACCTGATTTCTCGAGGACTCTGTCAGCGATAAAATCCTTGCGGGTGCGGTTGCTCTCCACTATGGCCTGGATAAGGTTCTCGGGCACGTCGGAATAGTTGGCGAGCAGCTGTTTGGTGTCCTTCGGGAGGCAGTATCCGCCATATCCGAAGGAAGGGTTGTTGTAGTGGTCGCCGATGCGTGGATCCAGGCACACACCCTCGATGATAGAGCGGGTGTCGAGGCCTTTTATCTCGGCGTATGTGTCAAGCTCGTTGAAGTAGCTCACCCTCAGGGCGAGGTAGGTGTTGGCGAAAAGCTTCACGGCCTCGGCCTCAGTAGAACCCATTGTCAGCACAGGTACATTCTCGTCCTGGGCCCCTTCCTTCAAAAGGTCGGCGAACTCCTTGGCGGCGGAGCATAACTCGCTGTCCTGCAGGTCTGTGCCTACGATGATGCGGCTTGGGTGAAGGTTGTCGTAGAGGGCCTTGCTCTCGCGCAGGAACTCAGGACTGAAAAGGATGCGTTTGTTGCCGGTAACCTCTTTTATATGGGCGGTATATCCTACAGGGACGGTAGATTTGATGACCATGACCGCCTGAGGATTGACCTTTGTCACAAGGGAGATGACCGCTTCCACGGCAGAGGTGTCGAAGTAATTCTTCTTGCTGTCGTAGTTGGTCGGGGCGGCGATCACCACGAACTGAGCGTCCTTGTATGCCTGCTCAGCGTCGAGGGTGGCGCGCAGGTCGAGGTCTTTTTCCTTGAGATATTTTTCTATGTAATCGTCCTGGATAGGGGAGATGCCATTGTTGAGCATATCCACCTTCTCGGGTATTATATCAACGGCGGTGACGCTGTGATGTTGTGAGAGCAGAGTCGCTATCGACAAACCCACATAGCCTGTTCCGGCTACTGCGATTTTCTTTTTCATCATTTGTAGAATTCTTTATACCAGCGGGCGAATGAGCGCAGACCTTCGCGGAGGGTCGTGGACGGCTTGAAGCCGAAGTCTCTTTCGAGGGCGGAGGTGTCGGCGTAGGTCACAGGGACGTCGCCAGGCTGCATAGGTACAAGCTCCTTATGAGCCTCGAAGTCAAAGTCGGACGGCAGTACACCGGCGGCGGTAAGCTCCTCCTGAAGTGTCTGCACGAAATCAAGCAGGTTCTCCGGGTGGGAGTTACCTATATTATATATCTTATATGGAGGCACAGGAAGTCCGTCCTCGCCAGTGGCGCGCTCAGGGGCTTTGTCCATTACTAGCATGACGCCTTTGACGATATCGTCGATATATGTAAAGTCCCTTCTGCAGTCGCCGTAGTTGAATATTTTAATGGTCTCGCCACGAAGGAGTTTATCCGTGAATCCGAAGTATGCCATATCCGGGCGTCCGGCTGGACCATAGACCGTAAAGAAGCGAAGTCCGGTCGAAGGGATGTCGTAGAGCTTGCTGTAGGCATGGGCCATGAGCTCGTTGGACTTCTTTGTCGCGGCGTACAGGGATACAGGGTTGTCCACCTTGTCGTCCGTGCTGTAAGGTACTTTCTTGTTCGAGCCATAGACGCTTGAGCTGCTGGCGTAGACAAGGTGCTTTACAGGGTGGTTGCGGCAAGCCTGGAGTATGTTGTAGAATCCTATCAGGTTGGACTGTATATAGGCGTCAGGGTTTGTGATAGAGTAGCGTACACCTGCCTGGGCTGCGAGATTCACCACTATATCAAAGCCTTCGTTCTCGAAAAGAGACTCGATAAGAGTCGCGTCGGAAATGTCGCCCTTGACGAAGGTCCACCTTCCGCCACGGGACTGCTCCAGAGCGGCGATTTCTTTCAGACGGAAGTCTTTAAGGGCAGGGTCGTAGTAGTCGTTGAGGTTGTCAATACCTACGATGACGGAGTCCTCGCGCTCTTTAAGCAGACATTTGACCAGGTTACTTCCTATGAACCCGGCAGCTCCGGTTACAAGGATTTTCATTCGATTCAAAGACTATTTGTTATTGTACATCTGCTCGTAGTACTTCAGATAATCACCAGAGGTGACGTTATCGAGCCATTCCTGGTTGTCTAGATACCACTTCACGGTTTTCTCTATGCCTTCCTCGAACTGCAGAGAAGGCTCCCATCCGAGTTCTTCCTTGAGAAGGCGGCTGTCGATGGCGTAGCGAAGGTCATGGCCCGCACGGTCGGTGACGTAGGTGATAAGGTCCATGTCCTCTCCTTCCTCACGCCCGAGCAGACGGTCGACAGTGTTGATGAGCACTTTGATGATGTCAATGTTCTTCCACTCGTTGAATCCTCCGATGTTGTAGGTCTTGGCTATCTCGCCTTTATGGAAGATAGTGTCTATTGCCCTTGCATGATCTACGACATACAGCCAGTCGCGGACGTTCTCGCCCTTTCCGTAGACAGGAAGGGGTTTGCGGTGGCGTATATTGTTGATAAACAGAGGAATGAGTTTCTCCGGGAACTGATATGGGCCGTAGTTGTTAGAGCAGTTCGTCACGATTGTAGGCATGCCGTAGGTGTCGTGGAACGCCCTCACGAAATGGTCTGATGAGGCCTTTGACGCGGAGTATGGCGAATGTGGCTGATACTTTCTGTCTTCTGTGAAGAACTCGTCACCATAGACCTTATGGGCTGATATCTCGCTGCTGATTCCCTCCGGGTGGGTGAGCTCCAATGCTCCATATACCTCGTCGGTGCTGATATGATAGAATCTCTTGCCTTCGTATTTTTCAGGAAGACTCTCCCACCAGAGGCGGGCGGCCTGCAGGAGGCTGAGCGTTCCAAG
>JAKSJJ010000158.1 GCA_024398335.1 Bacteroidales bacterium
ACAGATTTGTTTCGGTACTTGCTTGTACTTGTTCTTACAGTCTTTTCAATGAACTTCCGTTTTCTCTCAAACGGGCTGCAAAGATACGCACTTTTTCTTTACCTCCAAATATTTTTCAGATTTTTTTCAACAAATTCATTCAAAGAGAGTAAATTTGCCGTCCCAAGAGCCAGAAAATGATATCGTTGTGGAAAATATTCTTTGTTTTCGCCAAGGTGGGAGCCTTCACTATAGGCGGAGGATACGCCATGGTGCCTATCATCCGTGAGGAACTTTGCTCCCGCGGATGGATAGATTCTAAAGAGTTCCCCGATATCCTGGCGATCGCTCAGAGCGCTCCCGGCCTGCTGGCGGTCAACACCTCCATCTTCGCCGGATATCGCCTCAGAGGCTGGGCCGGAGCCGCCGCCGCTACCATCGGCAGTTGCGCCGCCCCCTTCCTTATGATACTCGCCATCGCCATGTTCTTCAGCGGATACAGTGACAACGAGATCGTTATCAAGATCTTCAAAGGCATACGCCCCGCAGTGGTCGCCCTTATCGCCGTACCTATGATAAAGATGGCCCGCGAATGTAACCACAAATGGCATGACTGGCTCCTGACCATAGCCGCCCTGCTGCTTGTCGTCTTCCTGAAAGTCTCACCTATATATATACTATTGGTGACAATCATTCTTTTCCTGTCTTACTATCTCTATAAAGAACGAAAAGGATGATAACTCTGTACCTGCAATTATTCTGGACATTTTTTGTCATCGGCGCCTTCACGATAGGCGGCGGCTATGCCATGCTCTCCCTTATCCAACACAGGGTCGTGGTAGAGCACGCATGGCTCAGCGACGAGATGTTCACCGACATTGTCGCCATCTCGCAAATGACCCCGGGCCCGATAGGTATAAATAGCGCGACCTACATAGGCTACAGCGTCCTGAGCCAGGCAGGAGCGGGAGAGTTCCTTTGCGTTCTTGGCTCTTTCACCGCCACCCTCGCCGTCGTCCTCCCCTCCTTCCTTATCATGATGCTCATCGTGAAGATGTACACCCGACTTCGTCAGAACAATGTCTTCTCAGGCGTCATGGGAGGACTCAGGCCAGCGGTCGTCGGACTTATCGGAGCGGCCGCCCTCATACTTATGACTAAAGAAAATTTCCCCGACATCGCCAGCTGGATAATATTCGCCGTGGCCTTCATCGCCGCCTACTGGGCAAAGGCGAACGCCATACTCGTGATAGTCTGCGCAGGCATTATCGGGGCTGTAATATATTGACACTCAAATGAATTGGTTCACAGACCTCATAACCCAGCCGACCTATCTGCAGACAGTGATCTTCCTTTCGCTGATCTGCGCCGTCGGACTTGGACTAGGACAAATAAAATATAAGGGCGTCACCCTCGGCGTGACCTTCGTCTTCTTCGCGGGCATCGCCCTTGGAGAAATCGCCGACAGATGCGGGATACAGGTGGATTGGGACATGGTCACAATGGCCCAGAACTTCGGCCTTATCCTTTTTGTCTATACCCTCGGAGTGCAGGTAGGCCCCGGATTTTTCACCTCTCTTAAGCAAGGAGGCATAAAACTCAACGGCCTGGGACTCCTCGCCATAGCGCTGACCACCGCCCTTCCGGTGGTCCTGAGCTTCGTCCTGAGTATTCCATTCCCGGAAATGCTAGGAGTCATGTGCGGAGCCGTGACCAACACCCCTATGCTCGGAGCGGGGCAGCAAGCCCTTCTTGACATACACCCAGGCAGCGTGGAGCAGGCCTCCGAAATGGCCACCGCCTGCGCCGTAGCATACCCGTTCGGCGTGATAGGAGTGCTTGTGAGCATCATTATCATGAGGTTCACCCTCAGGGAAAAGAACAAGCGTCCGGGCGTGGACCAGACCGTCAACACTTTTGTCGCTGAGTTCCATGTCAGCAATCCGGCGATATTCGACAAGACCGTCAAGGAAATTTCCGCGTTGTCAGGCAAGGGATTCATCCTCACCAGACTCTGGCGTGACGGCAAGGTCTTCATCCCCACCTCTGGCACCGTCCTCGCCAAGGACGACCACCTTCTGGCGGTATCTAAAAAAGAGGATGTGGACTCCCTGAACATCCTTTTCGGAGACATCGAAAGCAAGGACTGGAACCGTCCAGACATCAACTGGGACGACATCGACAACAGTCACCTGGTGTCAAAGCACGTACTCGTGACAAGGCATGAGCTCAACGGCGTGAAGCTCGGAAGCCTCCACCTAAGAAACTCCTTCGGCATCAACATCACAAGGGTCAACAGAGCCGGTATCCAGATTCTCGCGTCGCCCGGCATGCGACTCCAGCTCGGCGACAGCCTGACAGTCGTCGGAGAAGAAAACGCCATAGCCAAGGTCAGCGAGATACTCGGAAACGAGGTCAAGGAACTCAACAACCCTAACCTCATCGCCATCTTCATAGGCCTGCTCCTTGGAGTCGTCCTCGGCTCTATTCCTATCATGATCCCAGGCATGAGCACCCCGCTAAAGCTCGGAATCGCCGGTGGTCCTATCGTCATCGGTATCCTTATCGGAGCGTTCGGCCCTAGATTCCACCTCGCCACCTACACCACCCGCAGCGCGAATCTGATGCTCCGCCAGTTCGGAATAGTCATCTACCTCGCCTGCCTCGGATTCAGCGCCGGAAAGGGCTTCCTCGCTACTGTCCTTTGCATGAAAGGCCTGATCTGGATAGCCCTGAGTCTCGCCATCGCCACAATCCCTGTGCTGCTGACCGCCGTCATCGCTAAAAAATGGGGCAAAATCGACTATGCGCAGAACACAGGCATGATCTGCGCCGCCATGGCTAACCCTATGGCAATGACCTACGCCAGCACCACACAGGACGAAGACGAGGCGGCCGAGGCGTATGCCACAGTCTATCCTCTTTCTATGTTCATAAGGGTGATTTCAGCTCAGCTGCTGATGCTGCTTCTAGTCTAGGCCAGAATCAGAAATACACATGGGCGCTTGCCTATTGTGACTGGAGACTGTTTCCACTGGGCGACAGTCTTCGTTTTTATATAGGCGTCAGGCATGGTCACATTGGCGGCGACACAGACCCTTGTGCGACCGTCGCAGACAGCGAGAATGTCGGCGAGGAAGGCATCGTTACGGTAAGGGGTCTCTATACAGATCTGGGTCTGGTTCGCGGTGGCGGAGCGTTTCTCGATAGATTTAAGGGCGGCCTTTCGCTGGTCGGGCTTCGCGGGAAGGTAGCCGCAGAAAGCGAAACTTTGTCCATTCAGGCCAGAGGCCATAAGCGAGAGCATAAGGGAGCTCGGGCCGACGGCGGGAACGACTTCAATGCCACATCTATGGCAGAGGGCGACAAGCTGGGCGCCAGGGTCAGCGACGGCGGGAAGGCCGGCCTCCGAGATCAGGGCGACATTATTGCCGTTGTCAAAAAGGCGTACGTAGGACTCGATTGTAGCGTTGTCGGTGTGCTCGTTCAGTTCGTGGAACTCCAGTTCAGCGATGTGTCCTTTCAATCCGGCCCTTGACAGATAGCGCCTTACAGTGCGTGTCTCCTCAACTACGAAAGTCTTGAAGCTAGACAAAGACTCAAGCACAGGTGCGGGTATGACCTCCGCGGGATCGTTCTCCCCAAGGGGCGAAGGTATGAGATATAATTTGCCTTTTTCCATTATTTACCGGATTTAAGAACAGGTTTGATCTCCCTCCAGACAAAGAGGGCGTATGAACCCAGAAGCGCCGTGTTAAACACCATTGAAAGCCACTGTGACTCCACCCATGCGGCGAACTCGACGCTGAAGTAATACAGCACCACGGCGATGACCACGAATGTTCCCATGGTACGCATGTCGTAGCTTACCGGGTAGCGATTTCTGCCGAGGAAATAACTCAGAAGCATGGCTATTCCATACCCCGCGAATCCGCCCCACGCGCATGCCCAGTATCCGAACTTCGGCACGAAGATGACGTTTATCGCTATCATCGCCGCGACGCTCACCGCGCTGATGATCGCGCCCCACCATGTCTGGTCCGTGAGTTTATACCAGAAGGAGAGGTTGGAGTATATTCCCATGAAGATCTCCGC
>JAKSJJ010000159.1 GCA_024398335.1 Bacteroidales bacterium
AGGCTCGCGTATGCCCATCCAGAATATCCATGGCTGGCCGTTCTTGCTCTCGTTGAGGAATTGCTCGAAATTGGCGGCGTAGTCCCATTTGCCGAGTTCTGTCGTCGGCGGGTCTGCCATGAGGCATTTCTGGTAGGGCTTCCCGGTAAGTCTGCGAGGCTGTCCGTTTCTTTTGCCAGCGTCTCCGGGGGCCCAGCCCTTGCCTGTGAAAGCGGCCCTCACGCCATTGTCGGAAAGGGCCTCGAACAGCGTTGTGTACTGGTCATCCGGCCAGATGGGGATATGATTGCCCAGCGGTCCGAGCTGCCAGGAGTATCTTCCGGTAAGAAGGCTGGCTCTTGACGGGGCGGACTTGGCGTTAGGCGTGTAACATCTGTTGAACAGGATACCTTCGGAAGCTATTCGGTCAAATCCGGGCGTGTCCACCCATGGGCATCCATAGGCTCCCGCGTGAGGATAGGACTGGTCGTCAGCGACAATCAGCAGCACGTTCGTCGCCCGTGAGAGGGTCGGCGAAAGAGCGGCGCAGAGGGCGGCGGCGAGAGATATCCTCAACTTAGACATGAGCGGACGGCGAAGGGGCTAGTATGTGAAGCTTGAGCCTCCGACGAACTCTCGAAGCAGAGATGTAGGCGGAATCTCCTTGTCCGATACCGGGGTGAAGTAATGGATGAACTTCAACAGCCTATGCGCCTCGCTGTACTCAGGAACGTTGCGAGGAACTGTCGCCAGGATCTGCTCCGCATGGTTGCGCAGGACGGCGAACTCGATAAGGTAGGCACTGTTGAAGAGCACGTCCGCAGTCTCCTGGTAAGGATATATCCACTTCACCTCAGAGCGGCGTACATTCGGCCATTGGCTGCTTGTCTGTCGGGCGGTGAAGGCTCCTAGGTTGAAGTCGCGTACAATGCGGCGAAGGAGTCTGTTGTCGCTGGTAGGTATGCAGTTGTGGTTGTCCAGGGCGATGCTGGTAATCGTGTTGATAAAAATGCGGAACTTCTGGTCGTCAGGGATCATGTCTGTAAGTCCAGGGTTGAGGGCATGGATACCTTCAATCAGAAGGACGCTGCCTTTGTCAAGGTGTATGCGCTTGCCATTGTACTCTCTCATGCCTGTGACGAAGTTATACTCCGGCACTTCCACGGTCTCGCCAGCGAGCATGCGAAGCACGTCCTGCTGCAATTTGGCGTGGTCGACTGTGTCAAAACCGTCGAAGTCGTAGCTGCCGTCAGGGAGCTTAGGCGTGTCGACTCTGTTCACGAAATAGTCATCGGTCGAGAAGAACAGAGGACGGAGTCCGCAGGCCATGAGCTGCACTGAGAGTTTCTTGCACACGGTGCTCTTTCCGCTGCTTGACGGTCCTGTGATAAGTACGATGCGGACAGGGTGCTCAGGGTCATTGTAACGGCGCTCGATCTCCTCGGCTATCTGCACGAGTTTCTTTTCCTGAAGCGCCTCTGACACCTGGATGAGCTCGCTGGCCTTGCCGTCAATGACCGCATGGTTCACGTCTCCTACGTTGCCCAGCCTCATGATCTTGTTCCAACGGTTACTCTCCGCGAACACCTCGAAGGTCTTGCTCTGCTCGATGAACGGAGCGAGTTTTTCCGGGGCGTGGCGGTCCGGCAGGCGGAGGATAAGACCGTTGCGGTACAGTTCTACGCCCCATACTTTAAGGTACGAACTTGAAGGGACGAGGGCGTTATAGTAATAGTCAGCGAATCCGTCGAGGGTATAGTAATTGACATAGACCTCTCCGCTTGTCTCGAGCAGACGGACTTTGTCGTTACATCCGAGTCTCTTGAAGAGGGCGATGGCGTCTTCCGAGCGTGCCTCATATCTTCTGAACGGTACGTCCGCCTCTACGATCTGGCGCATTCTCTCGCGTATGGCCTCGGCCTCCTGCTCGCTCACTACGCTTCCGTCAGGCTTTTTGACATCGGCGAAGTAGCCCTTGGAGATAGGTCTCATGAGGCTTATGCTGGCTCCCGGGAGCACGTCATGGGCGGCCTTGCTCAAAAGGAAGCAAAGGGAACTGGAGTAAACCCTTCGGCCGGCGTATGTGCGATAGTCGAGAAACTCGACGTCACGGTTGTTGAAGACTCTGTATTTGAGGCCCTGGGAGACATTGTTGACTTTCGCTGAGATGATAGGGTAGGGTTTCTCGAAATCGAACTCGGCGAGAACATCAAGGAGAGTCACTCCTTCCTGGAACTGTTTAGAGGTGTCAGTGTTTTTGCAATAGACCGTTACCATGATATGATTTTGTGATTAGTTAGCGTTTGATTGTGCCGACGATGGCGCTTTGGCCGCTGCCAGTCATAAGGCAACTTATCTGAGCGCTGGCTCCTGAAGATATATCGACACGGACGTGGGTGGCGTCAAAGTCAGCCTTGCCTGTGTCTGAAGGGCTGAATTTGACATTGCTGTCAGATGAACTTAAAGAGTAGTTCTCCGCGGGGATAGTCCCGTATTTTTCTCCGTCGTAGTAAAGTATGCTGGCGTAGCAAACTGACTTTGGCGAGGTGAATGTCCCTTCTTTATGGTCGGGGTCGCATGGCAGGCTGCCCAGAATTTTACCATCCTCATCGCAGAACTCCATGCCGCATGCGTTTGCGATGACTGTCAGCATGGCCACAGGATTGCCCATAGGGTCACATGCGGTGACTGTCGATTCTCCGTACCACATGCAGTACTCTCTTCCGATTTGACGAGTCTGGACTGTGGCGCCGAGGTTCACGTTTCCGCTCTTGTCGATGTTGACCGCGGAAGAGGAACTCTTCCATTGCACATCGTTCACTTCTTCTCCGCCGTATCCGTCCACGAGCCATAATGTGCTCTTAAATCCGGGATAACGTATCAGGCCGAAAGCAGGGACGTCGTAGCTGTGGTTGAATCCGTCAGGGCCTTTTTCGGAGAATGTTATACGGTAGGCCGAGGTCTTAACGAGAAGTTTGGCCTCAAGGTCGCTTCCGTCGCGGAGCTTGTAGGTGATCGTGACAGTGCCGGGGGCGGCGACAGTGATCTCGCGGCAGTTGTCATCAGAAAGCGTGACTACGCCGTTGCTGGAAACCTCCGCGGTCATAGGCACGTCGTTCAGATAGCTGCTTTTGGGGAATACGACGTACCCCATCGTGGCGCTCTGACCCATGCCCAGGATTATCTCTTTGCTGTCAAGGGCGAATGTGGTCGGCAAGCTGTATGGCTTGAACTGGTCCGCGCTTATGACATACTCATTTCCCGCCTTGACTGCCTGGAGGCTTCTGTAAACGTATGATTTCTCGTCGATTTCAATAATAGGAGTGAAATCTTTGCCCAGAGCCAAAGTGTTCAGTATGATCTCGCCTTTGTCGTCCGCCACGATTTTCTCCACATACTCCCATTGGAGGATTATGTCCTGATGCGCGAAGACCCCTCCTTTGCCAAGCCTTACGCCATTGACCCGAACGCCTGCCCCGGCGCTGATTCCTCCGACACGGACCTTCGCGGTCATCAGACTGAGGTCGAAGTCAAGCCTGACCTTCGTTCCGTTGACAACGCACTCGCCATACGTGGAATATGCCTTGCGGGCTCCTGCTTCGTTACGCGCGGGGGAGCTGACGCTGAGGCCCTGCACACGCTTAGAGTTCTGCCAAGCGTTTTTGCCTTGACTCTGGACCTTCCATGCTCCGCCGGTGTATTTGAAAGTGGCTGATGCCCCTGAGTACGGATCTTTCGTGAAGAGTGTTTCTCCCTCAGAGAATTCCAGTTGGCTGCCGGGGGTGAATCCTGTCCCTGTGACATGGACCTCATAACTGTAATTTCCTATGATGTCCGGGTCGAGCTTATTGTCCTTGCATGAGCAAAGAAGCGCCGCCGCCAGGGTGAGTATGAGCGTCAAATGTGGTTTCATCTTAGCTTTGCTAACAACAGAATGCGAAGATACAAAAAAACGGCTTATGTAGTATTATGCCCCGCCCTTTTTTCGTGGGGAAGCCCTTGGGCGTTGGTGGCAGGAGGAGGGAGAAGGGCGAATTGAGGCGGTCGGGAAAGCGCAGCGA
>JAKSJJ010000016.1 GCA_024398335.1 Bacteroidales bacterium
TTATACTTGCTCGGAGCGGCCTGAGAAACCTTGATGACAGCCTCTCCGACCCTACCATACGAGTCCTTAGCCTCAAGTTGTATAACACACTTGCGCTCGACAGAGCTTGTATTCTCCGCGACATTGAAAGAAAGCACTCTCTCCTCCATCTTCATGTCACTTACCCACTCCGCGTCACACTTGATATCAATGGCGCTATCCTCTACATTAGACGCTACAGCCAGCCTGAATGAGGCGTCAGCCGCAGGCAGGACAAGAGAATAAGACTCCGGCACTATGGAAGGATAAGCAGACAGCTGAACTACTGTTATTTCTTTGGAGTCATGGCCGTCCAGAGTAAAGAGTCTGAGTTTGAGGAAACGTATAGACTCGCCTTTGTTGGCGGACGCGCTCACCTTGAATTTACCGGTAGAAGCACGACCTCCCATAAGGTCAGTGGAAAGCCACCCATTTTCCAGATTATACTCCAGACGCCATTCCGTCGAAGAATGGAAAGTGACTTCAACCGGAGAGCCTTTATCAGAAAGAAGAATCTCCTCTGTATCCAAAACAATTGAACCCGGCTCTGACTTCTGTTGACAAGCGACAAGCAAAAAAGCGACGGCCGGTAGAAAAATATTCAAAAAATATCTAGCGGATCTCATGTTTATCTTGATTTGAGGATTTCTGTCTTATCTATAATCTCGTAATACTCATCGCCGTCATTAAGGACAAATACCTGGAACGTGTCCCCACCCTCATATACACGTATCATGATGTGGCCGGCCTTGATTTTCTTTCCATCAGCGCCCAGGCGGATACGATTGCTCTCGACAAGTCCCGCTGAGAATACGAGCTTCTCGTCCGCCCCTGTAACGGCAAGCATTCTTTTGAGAGGGTCCGGCTGAGGATGATAGTAGTCCCAGCATGGGATAACCCATGCGGTCGCATCCATGTTTTTCACGAAAGCGGAATGCATGGCATCTGAGTAGGCGTGGTGGTTGCAGACAACGACGTCAGTCGCTCCGCAAGCCTTAGAGATCGCCTCTTCATACCCTTCGTTCTTGATATCACCTCCAGTGTACCAGTCGAACTTACCATACGAGATTCTGACTGCCAGGCTGTACTCGTTCTCATCATTTGTACTCAAAGAATATTTTGAGACGCCAGAACCATTGAAGTACTCCAGGTTACCAGCTAGATTCAAGACCCTGAAATCATAGCTTTTATCCTTAAGAAGACCAAACTGGCTTGTGCTGCCGACCACGAATTTCTGGTTTGTCTTGCCATCGGCCGCTCTAGCGGTCATGAACGATATATAATTGGCGACTCCAGAATTAGAGGAATTAACTTGAGAAGCAGAAGGATAGTCGTACCCAGGCCAAGCACGGTCAACAATCCTGTCTATGTCCACAAGCTCCGCGAGATGAGTGATACCCTGAAGCTTGTAGTTTCTTTTCTCTGAGTTCAAAGCAAGCTTATCGAATGCTCCGATGTGATCGCCATGGAAATGTGTCATCATCGCGAAATCAATCTTGCCGTCATTACCAAGAGGTTCAGCGAAATGCTTGACATATTTCGCCACCCATTCCGCCGGCTTTCTTGCCGGAGAAGGTTTCGCGCCCATGATCTCCTGCGTGTAATTATTCACGCCAAGATCTCCCATATCGACAAGCATCGTGGTGCCGTCAGGCAAAATAAGAAAAGCGACATCTCCCCTTCCTGTGCTGATTTGATGTATATCCATATATCCCTTATGCCAAGGGGAAGTGTATTCATATTTAGAAGTGTCAACGCCCTGGACATCATCAGGAAATGGCTCCAACCTGTTGCAGCACACAGAGCTTACAAGCGTGGCCATGACGGCTATGCATATATTCATTTTTTTCATATCAATACTATGATTATTCTATATCAGGTACATAGAAAAGACCGGCCTCCTCAGGGCTCATCTCATTTCCACCGTAACCAGGATTCTGCTTTATTTCAACATTGCTTGCTGAAATTGTTTTCTGCGGGAACGGGAAAAGCTCACGATAATGGCTGGAAGCCTTGTGGTCCCACCAATCCTCGGTCGTATATGCGTTCCAACGCCTGAGGTCTGTCCTGCGACGATGTTCGCTGAGGAACTCAGTCATCCACTCCTGCAGGAAACGATACTTGTTGAGGTTGTCCACGGTAAGCGGATCCGGGTCTATGCCACCGGCGAAATTACGCTTGCGGACACCGTTTATCAACTCTGCGGCACCCTGCTTGTCACCAGCCCTGTACTTACATTCAGCCAAGGTGTAGATAATCTCCGCATAGCGCATGATGACATAGTCAGCGCTATATTTAAGAGTCCTATCCGCCATGTTTGGAACCGGACGTTTTACAAGGCGCACTCCGGAGTTCTCCTCTCCGGTAGTTATGTTGGACGGCAGTTCAGAAGCGGAGTTATATTCTTTTCCTATTTTCTTGAACTGAGCGACCTGGTCAACAAAAGTGATGACCTCTCCCATATACTCACGGGCGCCGACACATGAGACCTTGCGTCCATCAGAAGTTGTTCTCTCCTGTTTTCCATAGAGGAACATTCCCTCATACTGCTTGTTACCTTTATAGATGTAACCCTTCTTCCTGAGATCCTGGTCATTAAAACGAGAGAATGGACGGCCTATGTTGAAGTTATATTGAGTACCGTCAGGAGACAACGATGGCTGAAGGTGGGCTCCATTACTTCCGCCACCTCCGTCTATGTCATAGTAAGCGGCCGCGCCATAATGATTAAAACGCTCATAATCCCAAGAAATCTGATTCTTCGCGTATTGAGACGCGCAGAGCCAAATACTCTCGCATGACTTCTCGTTCTCAAAACCGAATGGAGCGTTCCATGTCTCTTCTAGAGCATAATAGCCATATTTACCTGACATCATGTCCTCGCAAACCTTGGCACATTGCTCAAAACGGTCCTCACCGATATAAACTTGAGCATTGAAGTAGAGTCGTATAAGGCAAGTAGCCGCGATTCCCTGATCCACCCATCCTGTCTGCAAATCACCCTTCTGTCTCTTTGGCAATGACGAAGACTCGCTCAAGGCTGACAGTAAAATGCCCTCGATATAATCGAACGTCTGCTTCGCTGTCGAACGAGGGACCTCATTGATTGTGAATTCCTTATAGATAGGCATACCTCCAAAGTAATCCAAAGCCCTAAGGTATGAATACGCCACCAGCACTCTAAGTTGCTGGATGTGATTCTGTCTGTCTGACTCCTTCAAACCGAGGGACTCATAGTCCACACTGGACAATTCCTTGATCATCGCGAGGGCATACGAGATGCCTTCACCCATCTGGAAGTAAGTCGCATAGACATGAGAATGATCCGGATCCCAGGTGTGCCAATGCAATTGGCGATAGACTCCTCCACTCTCGTAATCGGTTCCTTTCTGGGTAACGCAGAACTCGTCTGTCACAACTTCCTGGAGCATCCATGGCGAAAACTCGTGAGTTCCTCTCCATTTTGTATAAGGACGCGCCAAGGCGGCATAGACATTGTCTTTTGTCTGGAAATATATATTCTGGGAAATCTCTGAATAATAGATTTCATCCAGATTAGTGCAGGCGCCCGTCACGGCAAGCGCCGCTATTGTCAAGAATAAAAATATCTTCTTCATATCTGCCCCGCTTTAGAATACCAACTTAAGTCCGAAAGTATAACGTCTCGTCTCCGGATAAAGGTTGAACCACTCATATCCAGGGTCCAATCCATTGATGTTCACCTCCGGATTCAAACCGCTATATCCTGTAAGACATGCGACATTCCTGATAGTACCATAGAACTCGATCTTATCAATGAATCTCTGCCACCTCTTCATGTCCAGGGTATAGCCGAGGTTGATCGCGTCGATTTTGAGGAATGAACCATCCTCAAGCCAATAGTCAGTCAAGACTTTGTCCTGCTTGATATGACGATTCTGGATAAAAGCACGCCTGAGGACATTCTGGCCTGATACGGCAGCGAGTCCGTAATACATATTGATCGTATTGAACACGTCAAAATCAATCCAGCTTCTCAGTGCGACACTCAAGGAAATGTTCTTATATCTGAACGTGTTATCCCAAGAGGCTATTATCGTAGGAATAGCGTTTCCAATATACCTCTTATCTTCATAGGTCTTATTATCAGCCAATATCACATCTCCGTTCTTATTGTATATCAACCACTTACCGGACTCAGTAAATCCAGCGCTCTGCCACAGATAATATTTGCCGATTTTAGTGCCATTCTCAAGACGTCCGCCTGAGCCAGGAGCTCCAGGAGCCGGGAAATTCACACGGTCCTGATATGTATGATTACCCCACAACGATGTGATCTGCGACTGGTTATTTGAAAGCCTCAACGCTGAAGTCCACTCAAAATCGCCCTTCTTCACAGGAACACCTCCGATCTCGAACTCCCATCCCCAGTTTTCAAGATTACCATAGTTCATGACTGTCTTATCAAAAAGTGCTGGAGGTGTTGAGACGGTGATGTTATAAATCATACCGCTGACCCAACGATGATACCAATCAAACTTACCATAAAGACGGCCCTTGAAGAACGAGTAATCAAGACCGATGTTCAATTCTGATTTCTGCTCCCAATGCAAGTCATAGTTCACGTTGTTACCAGGTCCGTAAGACATGATCCAGTCTCCGTTCATCGGCCAAAGTGAACCCGAAGCATAGCGGAAGGCTGTCTGGCCCGGATCAAAACCGTTATTACCGGTAACACCATAACCAACCCTGATCTTCAAGTCATCCATGAAAGATGAAGCGACTTCCATCCACGGTTCACTTGAGATACGCCAGCCACCCGACACGGCCCAGAAATTTCCCCATTTGTGGTCCTGTCCGAACTTTGATGAGCCCTCATGCCTGAGGCTGGCAGTGAACATATAGCGTCCTTTGTAGTTGTAATTCACACGTCCAAAGAAAGCGACAAGTCTGGTTCTAGGGTATTTATGGGAAGTCATATTAGCCTTACCGTCCTTAATCCACGAACCCGCGCCGATATCCCAAGCTCCAGTACCGTCAATTGGGAAGTCATAGTTTGTCTGTGTAAAATTCTCACTGTTCGTCTGCCAGAAACTGTAGCCCAGCACAGCATTTACTGTATGACTTTTCGCGAAGGTGCGGTCAAAATTGATCGTAGGCTCAATAGACACGTCAACTGTCTTATTGAACTCGTGATACGCCTCACCGTTACGTTTATTATCTATGCTGGTCTTGTGTAAAGACGAGGTGTAATAGGTAGCCTGCATCTGACGGTCTTGCCATCCCATGGTCACATTGCCGGAGAATCCCAACGGAAGATTAACCTTGATACTGGCGTCAGCGAGCATCCATTTGTCGATTTTGTCTCTCTTTTTCAATGCTATATCAGCGACAGGATTATAATAATCCGCACCACCGGTAATAACGTTATATCCAGATGCGCTCTCCTTATCGTAGATATGTTCTGTAGGGTTCATCTTCATTGCCATATTGAAGTTGCTTGTCGATGAACGGAGATCTCTATGCGCCTCACGATACTCAGCATGTACATTGATTTGAAGTATATCCTCAAACATATTGAACGCGCCATTGATACGGCCCGCGTAGTCCTTTCTGTTATCACCCAAAGCGATACCTTTCTGGTCCTGGGCGGTAAAAGTGGCATACACCTTAGCGGCATGCACACCGCCAGTGAGATTTACGACATGCCTATGCGACAGCGCCCATTCGTTAAGAAGGGCTCCATACCAGTCATTGTCCTCGCCATAGTCCGTACCCATTCCGAAGCGAAGAAAATCCGTGGCTCCAAGAATCTGAGGTCTTTTGGAAACCTGCTCCGTAGAAAGCTCACCAGTATAACTCAGTTTGACAGGCCCCTCATTCGCCTTTTTTGTAGTAATGAGAATAACGCCTCCGGCAGCTCTTGTACCATAGATCGCACCCGCTGAGCCGTCCTTCAGCACATCTATACTCAAAACATCCTCGAAATTGATGCTTCTGATATCCGCTCCAGGCATTCCATCGACAACAACCAACGGAGAAGCGGCGGCGTTGATTGAAGCGACACCTCGAAGCTGAAAACTTGAACTCGTATTAGGAGACGATGTCTCATCTATGGTCATGCCGGAAATCTTGCCTTTAAGAGCTGTCGCGATTGTGGAACCGCCCTGACCTGCGATAAGGTCTTTTGAAGAAATTGACGTGATGGAAGATGTGACCTGTTTCTTCTCCAGTGTACCATAACCGATAACGACGATTTCGTTCAACTGGTTAACATCCTCAGCAAGTACAATTACTTGCGGCTTAGAGGAATCAACGACTTGCTCCTTCGTGACAAATCCCAAATAAGACGCGGACACCCTGGCAGGTGATTTAGCCTCAAGTTGCCATGCGCCGTCAAGATCGGAGACACAGTAGGTATTGCCGCCACCTACGAGCTGAATCATAGCACTCGGAAGCGGATTTCCCTCCTGGTCTACGACCTTTCCACGAATAATACCAGGCGTGACAGGATCCGCCTTCGGTTGTTTGGCCTTTGAAAGGACAATTCTATGACCTTTAATCTCAAAGACGATTCCACAACCCGGCAGAATCTTCTCCACAACCTTTTTCACATCTGTCTGATTGAACGAGCAACTGATTTTCTGATTCACATCAATCAACGACGGGCTATATGAGAAAGTATAATCCGTCTGACGCTCAATTTCCGCCAAGACAGTCTCCAAGGAAGCATCCTTGAATCCGATTGTGACAAGATTTCCTCCCTGAGCCATGGCCGTCAGAGAAATTGACGACAGCAACGCTACAAGGAAGGAAATCCTTTTTAGAAAAGTGAACATATATCAACAGTTAAGTAAAATATTTGTATTTAAAAAAACAACTGGCTACCATCATAGATAGCCAGTCGGAGGTTTTACGCAATAAAATATAGATTATTTTAAAACTACCACATCATATTTCCTTCTGCCGCCCTCTTCTTCCTGATCAAGGCGCCTCTTGAAAGACACAGGAAGCGACATCTGAATTATATTCATTATCTCATCGAGAGGTTCATTATAGAATGTAGCTCGATACAGATATGACCGTATCACAGGATCATCAAGACAGAACTCCGCATTGTAAAGTTGTTCCAGGCGAGTCAAGACCGCGTCGAAACGATCCTTAGCGAAAACAATGCGCCCGGTTGTCCAACAGTACCATTTTTCCGAGTCATCAGATACGACATCATAATCAGAGTTGGACTTATGGAAAGTCAAGATATCATTCGGTTCCATCTTGACACAAGTACCGGGACGTGACGCGAAGTTTACATTGACAGCGCCCTTTTTCAAAGCTACGACAGATAATGAATCTCTGTCATAGCTATTTACAGTAAACTCGGTTCCGACAGCGGTTACGGACATCTGTCCCGCATTGACGATAAATGGATGGGACGCATCAGCGGATACATTAAACAAAGCCTCGCCATGAAGTGTCACTACCCTGGACTTGCCGTCAAACATAACCGGGCACTCAAGAGAACTACCAGACCCCAAAGACACCTTCGATCCGTCAGACAAAACGAACTCCGACACCGCTCCGAATGGAACAGACAACTTCTGAGTCGGGGTTATCTGCTCCTTAGCACCCATCCAGGACCTTATCGCCATGAATGCGGAAAGAGCCACCAGCGGAAGAAAAAGCACGGCAGCCACCCTCTGGAAATAGAACAGGAACGGTCGAGTGCTCCTCGATGATTTCCCGATCACATCGCTATAAGCCTTATCTACATCTATCGAGTCGTACTCAAAAGAAGGGGAACATGCGTCTAAAATACTTTTAAGGGCATTAAACTGCCTGACGTTATCCGGAGACTCTGACAGCCAATTCTCGACCGAGATCCTCTCGTTTTCATCGGCGACACCTTTTATATATTTCAGGATAAGCTCATCCATTTGATCTGTACTATTCATTACCTGACAAATATATTAAATACAATAACCACCAACATGACCAACCCTATTCCCTTGAAAAATGACGACAGTTTCATTGTAGCCTGTCTTAGATTGTGTTGTACAGTACGCAGAGGTATTGACATCTGCGCCGACACATCTTTGGGTTTATCACCGTTTATCAAACAACGTTCAAAAATATTACGCTCCTTTTCAGAAAGAATACTCATCGCCCTATCTAAATGCTCGGAAAAATCCGAATACAAAACATAATCATCCCATTGGCTATCTGACATAGGATGACGTAATGAATATTCAATGAAATGCTTTTCTACCTTTCCATGTTCGATGAAACCGAGACATCTATTATGGACCATTCCCAGAAGATATGACTTAAGAGATGTCCTTATCTGTATACTTTCGTGGGAGTCAATCAACTTTAGAAATACATCCTGGACAATATCCTCGCACACGTCCTTCTGTTGGATAAAAGACCCGGCGAACATTACAAGATCAGCGTAATAATTAACAAAAATCGCATGAAACGCCCGCTTGTCACCTACGACAAGACCTTCCATCAACCTCTGCTCTATTTTTGAAATATTCGCTGCCACTATTATAATTAAGACAGTCAACGCTTTAAAACGCGCAAGATATCCTTAAATAATTTCCAGAGTATCTTTCTTGACCCAGCCTTGGCGGCCGTCGGCGAGCTCGACGTCGACCCATGCGGCGACCTCGTCTATGATAGTGACCTTAGTGCCTTCATGAAGGACGAAAAGATCAGCGGAGCTCTCTGCCGAAGGCGAGCTTTTCGCAGGGGCTACAGGCTTGATAATGACCGCCTTATCTTGCCTCAAGGCGTCAGAACGCTGACTCAGCGAGCAGCCCAGGGCGCAGACAAAGAGCAGCACCGTGGCGATGGCGCCGAAAAAGCCTGTCTTTCGAAGGGCGGAGCCATGGCAAAGGACAAACATCAGCACCCCGGCGAGGGTCAAGGCCAACATCAGAAGAGATATCACGGCCCAGGCGTCGGAGCTGATCATATAACAAAGCTTGCGGGCGGCGCTCTTGAGTATGAACTCAGGGACCTGTGCGATGTCGTCCTCTATCTGGGCGTTCACGATCTCGAGGTTATACTTAGCGTCATTGAAGCTCGGATCAAGCCTTAGCGCTCTCTCATAATTAAGAACGGCCTTGCCCTTCCAACCGTCTTTGAAATAGGCTCCGGCAAGGTTGTAATAAAGTTTAGGAGACTCGACACCCTTATCAAGGATAGCCTGATAAGAAGCGACAGCCTCGCTCCACTGTCCCTCGCTATATGCGGCCGCGGCCTTTGTCCAAAGCGAATCAACGCTCTGGGACGCCTGGGCATTGAATGAGAACGCGTTCATCGCCACCAGAAGAATCAAAATCGAGCGGACCGCTGTGTTCTTACTTTTTTTCTTTTCTTAATAAATTGTGGAAATAGCCTCGACAGCCTTATCGTCACGGGCTGTCATCTGCTCGTTCGAACCGGCATCGGCATAGCGTGCGAACTCACATGCGTCAAGGACATCGATAAGCTTGGAAATGGCCTCCTCCGATACTCCGCCGGCGCTCAGGCACTCGCTAATCCTTTCCTTTGACAAATCCGCCGCTGGCATATTAAGCTTGTCGGACACGAAGCCCAACATAGCCCTGTAAAGTTCCTCGTAAAACGCCGCGCCGATGCCTTGCTTAAGATAATTCTGAGCCAGACGCAGACGCTTCATGGCCATCTGGGTAGCCTTGCGTGTCTTGGTGCCGACAACATCGGCCTTTCTCGCGGCGATGGAGCTAAGAGCGATCCAGATAGCGGCGAAGAGCAGCACAAGAACAGCCGCGATAATCCAGAAGGCGGCAGAGAACACAAAGAAACGACCCTTAGGGGAAAGATTTCCTGGCTTAGCCGCGATAAAGCGTATGTCCTCGGAAAGATTCTTCACCCCGCGCTTAGTCACAACAGGCATAGTGACTGTGGCTGCAGGAGCGTCATCATCAGCGCCTTTGAGCACATGGATGCGGAGTGAATCAGACTGAGTAGTCACATATTTCCCGCTTTCAGTGTCATAGTATGAATACTGAACCGGAGGCAGCACGAAATCTCCGTAGCTTCTCGGGATGAAAGGATATTCGTATGTCTTGCTGCCGGAAACTCCGCCACGTGCGCGGTCGATATTCTCCGTAGTCTTCGTGTCATAGACCTCAAGCTCTGAAGGGAAATTGAGCACAGGAGGCTCGACAAGGGCGATGTTGCCGCTTCCGCTGACAGTCACGACTATAGAAGAGGCCTCATGTGTGTAGAGCGAATCTTTTGAGACCTTGGCAGTCATCGTGAATTTACCGACTCCGCCACGGAATGAGGCGGGAGCGCCGGAAGGAAGCTTGCTTACATGAACTGTCATCGACGGAGTCGTGACTCTCTTTCTGACGCTTGTCGAATTGTCAAAGAAATCATCGAACAGACCTCCTCCGGAAGAGTTTCTGTACCTTACTATACAATCAAGGGTAGAACCTTCGATAACTATGTCTCCGCTTTGCTGAGGAATCAGTACATACTGCTTGAGCACAGCGGCGTTATAGATGACATTATCCACGTTTTCTCTTTGGAACACAACGTTCCCCTGAGGAGAGATATCCTGACTCCAGAACCCAGTGAATGAAGGGAACTTGGCATCATCAAAGCCTGTGATCTCCGCCCTCTGATAAAGCTTGATTGTAGCGGTAACCGGCTGACCTACAACAAGATTCTTACTGCTGAGAGAAAAACTCATAAACACGTCAGAGCCCTTCCCGGAGGTTTTCCCGCCAGATGTCACCGCTCCCTGAGAGGATCCGCCCTGAGAGCTTCCTCCCTGGGATTGCTGCTGTCCCGAGCCCTGAGAAGAAGCCTGAGAATTGTCAGCGACCACCTCTATAGTAAACGGCCTGGACTGAGCGCTCTGCCCGCCTTTAAACGTGGCGGTAGCGGCGCCAAGCGTGAATTTACCTGTGCCAAGCGGAAGCAGAAGATATGAATAAGAAGAAGAGGAGGAACTCGTCACCTT
Source organism: Bacteroidales bacterium (assembly GCA_024398335.1). Classification (GTDB taxonomy): domain Bacteria; phylum Bacteroidota; class Bacteroidia; order Bacteroidales; family UBA932; genus Cryptobacteroides. The sequence continues at coordinate 10,997 of JAKSJJ010000016.1, forward strand.
TCCATTGACAATGCTTGTGTTTGACGAGAAACTCTTCGTCGGTCCCCACACGAGCTGGAAATCACTGCCCGGCGACCATGTGAAGTCTGACACCTTGGAGTCCCCCTCGACCGTGAATGTGACCCTGAACTGCTCAGTCGCTGAGACTAGGTTCGGGGCGCTGACCTTCACAGTCTGCGCTGACGCCCAAAGCGCCGATAATGACAACAGTAATGAGAGAATTATTCTTTTCATCTTCTACCAATTCTTTTCCTTTTGTTTAGACATCAGGGCCGCCTCCTTCTCTTTCTTCACCTTGTCCTGGGTCTCCTTCTCCTTAGCCTGTATGGCCTGAAGCATCTGCTGAGCGGCGCTAGGAGAAAGCTTCTGGTCGGACTGATCCTGATTCTGGTCTTGATTCTGGTTCTGGTCCTGATTGTCTTTATTCTGGTCCTGATCCTGGTTCTGATCGTTCTGATCTTTGTCCTTATCTTGGTTCTGATCCTGGTTCTGGTCCTGATTGTCCTGGTTATCCTGATTCTGGTCCTGGTTCTGATCGTTGTTCTGCTGATTCTGCTGGTTCTGCTGATCCTGGAGCATCTTCTTAGCGTAGATGTAATTCTCCTTGGCGTCCAGATCGTCCGGCCTTATCAGAAGCGATTTCTTGAAAGCGTCAACGGCTCCCTGCCAGTCCTTCCTCGCTATGGCGATGTCTCCCAGATTGAAATAATAATCAGCTCCGTACTGGGAATCGTCCGCCCTTGAAGATATGCTCTCAAACGCCTTTTTCGCCTCTTCCATACCCTGAGCGTCAGCGGCGCCCTCGTTCATCTTATAAATGGTATTACCCAGGTTGTAATTAGCCGCGAATGAGGTTGAATCCCTCAAAAGAGCCTTCCTATAATCAATATCCGCCTGGCGATATCTTCCCGCCGCGAAATCCCTGTTTCCGGCACGTACTGCATGCCTGTCCACCTGTGCGTAAGCGTCATTCCCGGACAAAGCAGTCATAGCCGCGAAGCAGACCAGAACCGAGAACAGTTTCTTTCCTATACGTCTTTTTCCTATCAACATCTCCAAAACGAAAAACACAAGAGCGATGGCGAAGAAATACATGAACTGCTCATCATACTCCTCGAACATCACCGAGTTGAACTCCTCCTTCTCCATGTCCTTGATACCCTGCACGATAGGGTTCAATCCGAACTCACTGTTGCCCGCCCTGACATAGACTCCGCCACCGGCTTGGGCTATGTCCTTGAGCACCTGCTCATCAAGTCTGGTGACGACGATTTCCCCGTCTCTGTCCTTGAGCAGATCTCCGTCAACGGTGATAGCCTTTCCTTCCGGGGAGCCGACGCCGATAGTGTGTACAGGAATACCCATCGAGGCGGCCTCACGGGCCATTTCGACAGGGTCATCCTCATGGTTCTCACCGTCCGTTATGACAATGATCGCACGGCTTTTCTCGCTCTGGGAACTAAATCCTTTGATCGCTGTCTGAATGGCGTCTCCAATCGCGGTTCCCTGTACCGGGATAGACTCCGTGGACACAGAGCTCATGAACATCTTGGCGGAAACATAGTCCGTCGTCACAGGCAGCTGGACAAAGGAGTTTCCAGCGAAAATAATAAGACCTATCCTGTCTCCGTCGAGTTTGTCCACCAGGCGCGAGATAGCCAGTTTAGCCCTCTCCAGCCTGTTTGGAGAATAATCCTCCGCGAGCATGGAGTTGGACACGTCAAGACAAATCATTATCTCGACGCCTTTAGTTTTATGCTCTTTAAGCTTAGCTCCTATCTGAGGACGAGAAAGACCTATCACAAAGAAGAAGAATCCCAGACTGAAAAGCACTAGACGAACCCAGCCTTTGGCTCCTGAAGCGGAAGGCATCAATTTGCTCACAAGAGCCTCATCACCGAAGGCGCGGAGACGCTTGCGGCGCAGATAGCGCAGCAGGGCATAGACCAGGAAAAACACCGGGATCAACGCCAGCAGAAGCAGATATTGTGATTGAGCTATATTAATCATCGCTGTTCATTTTAAGGGAGACGTCTTAATGCGGCGGAAAGCAGCAAAGCGGCGAGAAGACACACAAGAGCGGCGAGGGCGTAACGGGTGAAAAGTTCCTTATAGACAGGGAAACTGTCAACCGTGGTACGCACCTTCTCCATCTTGTTGATCTCTCCGTAAATCTCCATCAACTTGGTATTATCAGTGGCTCGGAAATATTTTCCTCCTGTCGCCGTGGCGATGTTCTCAAGAATCTCCTCGTCGATCTCCACCTCCATGTCACGCACATCCATTCCCCACGGAGTCATGACCGGATACGGCGCTGTCCCATTGGCTCCTACGCCTATCGTATAGACACGGATGCCGTAAAGAGCGGCCATCTGCGCCGCCATGTCAGGGGAAACCTCACCGGAGTTGTTCACACCGTCGGTCAGCAAGATGACTACCCTGCTCTTCGCGTCGGAATCCTTCATCCTGGCGACCGCCGTGGCTAGTCCGTTTCCTATCGCCGTTCCGTCCTCGATGAGGCCGGTCTCGACGTCCTTCATCATGTTGATAAGGGTCGCCCTATCTGTCGTCAGAGGACACTGAGTGTAACTTTCCCCCGCGAACACGACGATACCCATCCTGTCCGAAGGACGGTCGGCGACAAACTCTATGGCTATGTCCTTCGCGGCGCTCAGACGATCCGGCTTGAAATCCCTGGCGAGCATACTGGAGGAGACGTCCATAGCGAGAATGATGTCTATGCCTTCGGTGTCGATACGCTCCATGTCATGGGACGAGCGAGGGCGGGCTATCGCTATGATTATCAATGATATCGCTCCTATTTTCAGCATTGGAGGAAGATGTCTCATATAGGCGAGCGGAGAACTGCCGGCCGAGAGCCAAGGCATAATAGAGGAGACTCTCATATGAGGGTCACGTCCGCTCAACTCCATCCATATATAATGGAGGAGAAGCAGAGCCGGAATCAACTCCAGCCACAAAAGTCCCGGATATTCAAAAAACATTTCTACTTAGTCTGGCTTGGGTTCTCTATATCCGCCTGATAGGTGGTCGTTACAAATCTCACAGCGAGCGGAACGACCTGCGCGTTCTCCTCACGGGTGGCGATATGTTTCGCGAATTTGACAAAGTCGGCACGCTCGAAAAGGGTCTTTATATCCTCATAGTTCTCCGCGGAGACGTCAGTCTTTTTCAACTGAGCGAGAATCTCAGGCGTTGTCATCTCCATGGCTGAGACACCATATCTCGCGTCCATATACTCCCTGAGGGCGTCAGTGACTCCCGAGTAGAAGGCCTTTTGCTTAGCCGGCTCCCAGAAAGCATCTCCACGGTATTTGTCCAAAGCGCGCAGAGCCACGATGTGCGCAGGCTCCACGAACTTGACCTCCCCGTCACGGCGACGGCGAAGTCTTCTGACAAGGAAGATAACACCTACGATGATTCCCGCGAGAGCGAGGGCGCCGCCAAGATATGGAAGGATCTCGGCGAAGGTCACAGGATAGCGTATCTGCCCTTTTATGTCATGCACGACGAAGGTCGCCGTATCCACAGGCATGGTGCACATTTCGAAGCTGACACCGTCGAAAAAGAGCGTATCATCCTGAGCATCAGGCGTATGACGAAGCATCACGATAGGAGGAAGGATATGCACACCTTCGTCAAAGGAAGTGAGCGTCATCGCTATTTCGAGGTCTCTGGAAAGGACTTCTTTTTTCTTCTTGTTCACAGAGAGGGTATCAACGCTCCAGTCGCGGACGATATCCACTCCTTCCCACAGAGAATCCGGCAGCTGAGCCACCTGGAAACTCACTCCAGGAGCCACGTCGCTGAACTTTACGCCATAGCGCAGCTGATCAGCGATCAGTATAGAATCTCGGCTCTGCAGCTGACGCAAAAACACGCCGTCCGCCGCTACCGGCGCCTTCTTTTTCCCGAAGGCAAGCACGGAGAGCAACAACGCCGCGAAAGCGAGAATCCTGTAACTTTGTTTCATGTCTTATCTACTTTGAAAAAACGCCATCAGACCAGCCACATAATCTTGATTCGTGGCTATCTTGACGCTATCAATGCTATACTTGCGGAACATCTTCACCGTAGCCTTGTCCAAAGTGTCGAACCATTTGGCGTATGCGGCCCTTACCCTCGAAGATGAAGTATCCACCCATGCGCTTTGTCCTGATTCTGAATCCTTTACATTCACAAGGCCGACTGACGGAATTGACTCTTCCCTCGGGTCATACACCCTGATAAAAGAGATATCATGCCTTCCGGCGGCGACCTTCAAGGCGTCCTCGTAGCGAGGGTTACCCTGGGCGTCGGCATCGATAAGGTCAGAGAGCACAAAAGCGGTGCATTTCTTCTTCAACGCTCCGGTCAGATAGCGCAGGGCCTCGCCCACGTCAGTGCCGTCAGAAGAAGGAGTGAACTCTATGATTTCCCTTATGATACGCAGAAGGTGGCTTCTTCCCTTTTTCGGAGGGATGAATTTCTCCACCTTATCGCTGAAAAGCAAGGCTCCGACCTTATCATTGTTTATGATAGCGGAGAAAGACAGGACAGCCGCGATCTCAGCCAGGAGATCACGCTTTGTCATGACCGAAGTACCGAACAGATTCGAACGGCTGACATCAATCAGCAGCACCACAGTCATCTCTCTCTCCTCTTCGAAAACCTTCACATAGGGCGAGCCCAGCCTGGCGGTGACGTTCCAGTCCATATTCCTGACGTCATCGCCCCACTGATACTCCCTCACCTCGCTGAAAGTCATACCCTTGCCCTTGAAGGCGGAGTGGTATTCCCCGGCGAAAATCTGATGGGAGAGAGCCCTAGTGCGGATCTCTATCTTCCTGACCTTTTTAAGAAGGTCCGTGGTCCTGTCCTGACTCATCTATTAAGGTACCTCGACGGTGTTAATGATCTCTGCTATGATATCCTCCGGGATAACGTTCTCAGCCTCAGCCTCGTATGTAAGGCCGATACGGTGGCGGAGCACCTCGTTGCAAACGGCGCGGACGTCCTCAGGGATGACATATCCTCTTCTCTTGATGAATGCGTAAGCCTTCGCCGCCATTGACAAAGAGATGCTGGCACGAGGCGAAGCGCCGTAAGAGATGAGGTTCTTGAGCTTCTCGAGTCCGTACTGCTCAGGCTGACGGGTCGCGAAGACTATATCAACTATATATCTCTCGATCTTCTCGTCCATATACACCTCGCGGACAAGAGCACGAGCCCTCTTGATGTCCTCAGGGGTGACTACTGGAGAAGCCTTTGGGAACTCTCCGGAGTTGTTCATCCTGACGATGAGCCTCTCCTCTTCTTTCTTTGGATATTTGACGATGACCTTGAGCATGAAACGGTCCACCTGAGCCTCAGGAAGAGGATAAGTTCCCTCCTGCTCGATAGGGTTCTGGGTCGCGAGCACGAGGAAAGGATCAGGAAGGGCGAAGGTCTCGTCTCCGATTGTCACCTGACGCTCCTGCATGGCCTCAAGAAGTGCTGATTGAACCTTCGCAGGGGAACGGTTGATCTCGTCAGCGAGGACGAAATTGGCGAAGACAGGGCCCTTCTTAATAAGGAAAGACTCGCTCTTCTGGGAGTAAATCATCGTTCCGATAAGATCCGCCGGAAGAAGGTCCGGGGTAAACTGGATTCTGTTGAATTTAGCGTCCACAGCCTGAGCGAGAGTATTGATAGCCAATGTCTTAGCCAAACCAGGAACACCCTCGAGAAGAATGTGTCCTCCGGCCAGAAGGCCTATCATCAGGTTCTCCACCAGCTCCTTCTGACCGACGATGACCTTGTTCATCTCAAGGGTCAGCATATCCACGAACTGGCTCTCCTGCTGGATGCGCTCATTCAATTCTTTGATATTTACACTATCCATAAATTATATTTTTGATAATTTTGCAATCGTTCTTAAACAAACGACAAAAATACTAAAAATTATGCGTTACACAATCAAGCTTTCCTACGACGGACGTAATTTCCAAGGTTGGCAGATACAGCCTAGCGGAACAACGGTCCA
>JAKSJJ010000160.1 GCA_024398335.1 Bacteroidales bacterium
GAAGTCGCCACTCTTCGGGAAGCCTGACGTCATATGACGCCGGGCTTCTTTTTTTGTATGTGGGCAAAGTTTACTATATTTGATGTCAGTTTTGCTTTATTCTAAAGAATTCGCTTATGAGGAACTTTTTCACGATGAAAACGGTCTTGTCCGTTTTTCTTTTCAGCCTTATATTCTCAGTGTCTTCTTATTCCCAGACAATTCCTATAAATAATAAGTTAGGAAAAGTATCCTACGATGAGGTGGCGATGACTACATACGAGGCGGACACCTCCGCCAGTGTGCTTGTCCTGTGGGATTATCGTGATGTCAAGGTCACTTTTGATAATCTTCTAAGGCTCAAGAAAACGACCTATAGAATCGAGCGAATTAAAATCCTTAAAGAATCTGGAAAAGACTACGTCGATTATTCTTTCCGTCTGAGTACCACCTTGGGCAGGGCCCAGAACCTTATGAGATTCTCCGCCGTGACCTATAACCTGGTTAACGGCAAGGTCGTGGAGTCGAAAATGCCTAAGAGTAGCCTGCATAGGACAGATGAGGGCGAGGGCTATTTCCAGAACTCATTTTCTCCTATAGACGTGAAGGTCGGTTCTGTCGTAGAGGTTATGTACGAGATCGATTCAGACATCTATTGGGATCTTGGAACTTTCTTTTTCCAGAGAAGTGTTCCTGTCAACCTGGCCGAACTGGAAGTCAGCTCCCCAGAATGGCTAAAGTTCCGCAAGGACTCAAGAGGTTATCAGACAGTAAGTTATGTCCGTAATTCTGAAAGCGTGAGCCTTCCGTCAATGTATGGTTCCGTATCATATTATATCTATACAGATTTCTACAGAGCGGAGAATTTGCCTGCGATGAAAAAGGAGGCTGACTGCTATAATCTCTCCCAGTATATGACCTCGGTGGAGTACATAGTTTACGCCTGGGAGTATCCTGGCAATTACCAATATTTCAACACCTCATGGGAAAAGGTGGATGAAAGCTATATGGAAAGCAGGATCTTCAAGAATGTGCATGCTTCCACTCCGTTTAAGAAAGAGATCGATGAAATTAAGTCGAAGGATGCGACTGACCTGGAAAAGATAGAGATGGTAAGGCGTCTTATCGTCTCTGCCGTATCATGGAACAAGGAGACCAGGCTAGTTCCTGCGAACGCGGCGGATGTGGTCAAGAAGGGAACAGGAGACAGCGCCGATATAAATGCGTTGTTCGGCTCCGCTTTGAACTATGCCGGCTATCCTACTGATCCTGTCTTGATAAAAACCCGTTCCAGCGGCATACTGAATGTCATGGTGCCGAACGACCATGCTTTTAACGTGTTTATTCTTCGTATCAAGCTTCCTGACGGGCAGAGCATCTTTGTGGATGCCTCGGATCCTTGCAATTATTATGACGTCCTTCCTGACGAGTACCTGTCCCCAACGGCGAGAGTACTTTCCAAGAAGGGCTGCGAATGGGTTGATCTGTCAGGTAAAGGACGTAGTGTCTCCCAGGTGAAGGTCGTCGCTTCTCTTGAGGCGGACGGTACTCTCAAGGGTAAAGTTGACTACGAGTTTGTCAACATGAGCGCTTTGGAAGAGAAGTCCTACGTGGCCGAAAGCAAGGAGGATGATATCATCGATGATTTTGAGAAAGCCGCCTCCCTGACAGTCGTGTCCCACTCGATGACGGACATGGAAGAATGGTCATCCAAATGTACTCATCAATTCCAGTTCGAGAAGACTTGCGACGTGGCCGGATCCTCGGTTTTCGTTCCTGTATTTTTGGAGCAATTCCACAGCAAGGCTGATTTTAAGAACCCTGAGAGGGTATATCCGGTGGATTTCCCGTCGCCTGAGACTATAGTCTATTCATTTGCGCTATGCTTGCCGGATGGATATGAACTTGAATCGATTCCCAATCCTGTCAGAATAACCTTCCCGCCTCTTAAGGCCCTGTGCCAGATGCAGACTATCCGTATAGATGAGCATAATTATGCTGTCAATTACGTGTTCAAGCGTGACAAGACCATGCTTCTCCCTGAGGAGTATTCTGACCTTCGCTCTTTCTGGGAGTACCTGTGCGGCATATATGACACTGTACTTGTCGTTAAAAAGCCTATGTAAATGAAAAGGACGCTTTTATCATTGCTGCTCTGCCTCAGTTTTGTGTCCTTCGCGCAGAAGAAGCCCGCTCAGAACGCTTGCGTGGAGTCGTACGTCGCCTCTTTTAATCTCTCCTCCGCTACTTCCGCTCAATATACGGTCGAAAAGGAGGTGACGGTCAATAATGAGGACGGCATCATGGCCGCGTGTATGATGACGGCAGATGATGATTTCAGGACCCTGACGTCTTTTTCCGCCTATGTCACGCCTTTGAATGGAGGAAAACCTGTCAAGTCGAATATGAAGAACGTCAGAAGGATGGGAGGAAGTCATGGTCAGGTGGATAATTTCATCTTGAACGCGTGGGCTCCGGATGCTCCATATCCTTTTGTCGTGAGGATGAAATATGTCGTCACTTATCGCAAGGCGGTGCCTTCTTTTCCAGTTTTCGACCCTGTCGAGCAGGACGCCACGCCTGTGAAGAAGTCTTCCTACTCTCTTATCGTGCCGCGGGACTATCCTGTCAAATGGGCGGCTACTCAAGAGCCGTCAAAGAGCGTGGACGAGAAGACGGGTAAGGATGTCTATTTGTGGGAGTTCAATGACATCGCGGCCATTACGGAGGAGCCGATGATGCCTCCTATTTCGGAGCTGACGCCTCATGTCTATTCCTGTCCTGTAGATTTTGAGTATCTCAAGACTTCCGGGTCGCAGAAGGACTGGGCAGGCCTAGCCGCATGGAACGCCTCCCTGTTTCCTTCCTATGATCTTCCACAGGCGCTCGAGACGAAAATCAAGGAAGAGACCAAGGACATGACGGAACTCGAGAAGGTACGTTATGTCTATGATTATCTGAGAGAAAACACTCGTTATGTCAGTGTCCAGTTGGGCATCGGGGGATTTGCTCCTGCAGCGCCTTCCGAGGTGGCATTCAGCGGTTATGGCGATTGTAAGGGACTGTCCTTTTTCGCTAAGGCGATGTTGCGTGTCGCCGGGGTGGAATCCCGCTATGTCGTGCTCAATACAAAGAGAAAGTCCTTCCCGCACAATTTCGCGTCGATGGGGCAGACTAACCATGCGATGCTTTGCGTGCCTTTGCAGAAGGACACCGTATGGCTTGAATGTACCAACCCCGCATATCCTTTAGGGTATAAGCACGAAAATATCGCGGGACATCAGGTCCTGCTCGTGGATGATAACGGGGGCGATATGGTCAGGGTCTCGGCCTATCCGGACTCTCTTTCTGTCCGGAAAACCAGCTGTGTCGTCACGATTTCGCCGGACGGGGCCGCTAGCATTGATTGCGAGAGTGTGGCCGCTCTTGACAACGCGGAGGATTATATTGATGTCAGGAACTGGGAGAAAAAGAATCAGTTGCGTGAATTCACCAGAGGGTTCAGAGCTACGCTCGAGGATTTCTCGATAACAGGGGTGACGGACAATTTTTCCGAATATGACGGAACTGAGCTTTATGTGCCTTCGATTTCGGTCAGGTACAAGATAAGTTCCAAGCAGTATGTCAATAATCTTGGATCCCATCTTCTCGTGCCTGTATTGCCTTTTAATACGGGTATTAGTGTCATGAGGGGCGAGAGAGTGAATGATTTTGTCCTTCATAGCCTAGGTGGCCTGATAGAAGAGGCTACGCTGAAGATTCCTGAAGGATACAAGGTCGAGTCCGTACCCGAGATGCTTTCATTAGACAGCGAATTTTTCAAGATTGAGACCCGGATATGCTCCGGCGAGGGGGAATTGACCGTGCGTCTTAAGCTTATCATCAAACCAGGATACTTCCCTAAAGAGGCCTACGCCGAATTCAGGGAACAGTCACGGCTTGTGGGCAAGTTCTGCGGTAGTAATATCGTCTTGACCCCTATTGCAAAGAGTTAAATCTTTTCATAAATTTGCATGATTTATTGGAAATAA
>JAKSJJ010000161.1 GCA_024398335.1 Bacteroidales bacterium
ACCTTAAAAAGCAACATGAACCGCGCTTGCTCGGATCTACTCACTTTCCATGCAATGCCCTACAAAATACCTTATTATAATAAGTCCTGAAAGGTCGCGAGGGTGTTTACAGAAAGTCCAGTGGACTTTCGGCCCGAGCAGCAGGGCTTTAGCCCGCCGGCCAGGGATTTAGGGAAGGGGTAACGTGGAAGCGCAGGGCGCCAACAAAAAAGTCGACCTGGAAAGTCGACTTTTTTGTTGGTGCCCCGGGCCGGACTCGAACCGGCACGCTTTGCAGCACAGGATTTTGAGTCCAGCGCGTCTACCAATTCCGCCACCGGGGCGCTGGAATTGTTCGGCAAAGGTAGTGAAAATTCTTAAAATTCAAATATCGAAAAAGCATTATATTTGCAGTATGCGTGAAAACCGCATTTAACAAGACCCTGATGCGAAAGAAATTAATACAAATCGCCATCCTTTTGATAGGCTTCTCTTTTGTCGCCCCTGCGACAGGATTCAAGACATATAAACAGTGGGAGCAGACAGTGACCACGGCGGTAAGCGACGCTTCGCTTCCGTCGAATTTTTGCGGGATACCCATGCTGCTGGCGGATTTCAACCCTGATTTCGCAGACAATAACGCCGCCGGAGCTTGGGCACTTTCGATACCTGTCGCGCATAAATATTCCCTTGTCGTGACTGACGATTATGACGCCAGAAAAGACCTCGCTCTCTGCACAGCCGCCGCTGTGGCATACCTCAAAGATCTGTATGCCGCGGAGAACGGTAATGTTGAGAAAGTACTGGAGCGCTATGTCGTCACCGCATGCCGCCAGGACCTGCTTTCCCAGAAGAGCTCCCTGATGAGAAAACTTGATGAGATAGCCGCTGATTATCAATCATATAAGGAGCCCGTGCCGGTTAGGATGGAGTACATCGTGCTGGAGGGTGACGTGATCGCCTCAGAGCTGTGCGCCACACTTGGAGTCAGCGCTTCCATGTTGAGGGAATGGAACCTTTCCATCTCTCCGTCAGCGGCGATGCTTCCTTCGGGAGCGAAGATAAATATCCCCGCGGAAAAGACCAGGGATTTTTCTTCTGGAGCCAAGAAACTTTATGCCTCCGCATCCGAGAAAAAGGCCTCGGAGAAAGCCGCTCTTGAGCGTCAGAAAGCCGCTGCGGCAGTGCAGCCGAAAACTTCTGGCATGACATCTGCAAAACCAGCCCCTAAGGTGGTTTACTATAAGGTCAAAAGAGGTGATACTCTGACCAGCATAGCCCGCCGTTATTCTACGACGATTGCTAATATCAAAAAATGGAATAATATGCGTTCGGACGCGATCCGTGATGGTCAGACATTGAAAATTTACCGTTAGAGAAGTATGAGAAGACTCGCTGTGTATTTCCTGACGGCTATGTCACTTTTATCTGCGACGGCTTTTGCCGGCGTGCCGCAGAAAAAAGTGAAGCAATACTCGTGTGTCCAATATGAGAGGAATGTCTTGCACCATCCGTCAAACAAGGAGAACCTGGATAAGTTTTTCTCAAAATTGGACGATCTGCTGCTGTTCCGAGGCGCTGACGTGAATATCGTCCAGATCGGCGATTCTCATATCCAGGCGGACGTCTTCTCCCACCGCATGAGGACTAATCTTTATACCATGCAGGAGGGTCTTGGCGGCAGCAGAGGCTGTCTTTTCCCATGCGCCTTGGCGAACACTTATTACAATAGGAACTACATGTTCGAGTGGGGCGGGAACTGGAACGCAGGCACGAACCTTCGTGGAACGGGGAACATCGAGCTTGGCGTAAGCGGCATGGCGGCATGGACGACAAGCCCCCAGAGTTTTCTGCGACTGACCCTTAATAGGGGTGATGTCGTCAGGTGGAAATTTTCCCGTCTGCGTGTCTTCGGTCATAGTCCGGACGGTACTGTCAAGGTCTATGCGGAGGACGGCGGCTCCAAGGCAGAGGGCGTTCCTACTTCGTATGGCTGGGATATCACCTTGAGTAAGGAAGTGGAGAGCGTCACCGTCCATTTCGAGACTTCAGCGGGGGCGACTTTCGTGTTCTCGGGCATGGCTCCATTGTCGGAAAAGCCTTCTTTGAACTATTTCTCATGCGCCGTCGGCGGATCATCGACCTTTTCTTGGGTGCGCTGCCCTCGTTTTGAAAGAGAACTCCATGGCCTCGAGCCGGATCTTGTCATAGTCTCTCTGGGCACTAACGACGGCCTTGTGGGCGCCGCCGCTTTCAAGCCTGAGTCCTTCAAAGATTATTATCGCACTATCGTGCGCCGCATAAGGAATGTCTCTTCTGATTGCGCCCTTATATTTGTCCCTTCAAATGACGTGTCTCTCAAAGGCTCAGCTAACGCCGCGAATAACGCGGTGCAGACCGCCATTTATGAACTGGCCCAGGAACTAGGGGCGGCCGTATGGGATCTTTACGATATACAAGGCGGCCTCGGCGTTGTCACCTCTTGGAAAGAGGCGGGTCTCTCTACGGGGGATTTTGTCCATATGACGACAACAGGTTACGAGCTGTGCGCCGATCTTCTTTTCAACGCCATTATGAGAGATTACGCCTCGGGCACATTCTGAAAATTACAACATTGACAATATGAGAAAGTTTATTTTGAGTTTGTTGACAATCGCGGCCTTGCTTGGGATGTCCAAGGATTTACTCGCCGCTTCCTCTGTAAAAATAGGCGGGGCCCAGCTATCGGACTACGTGATAGTCTATGGCGACTCGGAGGATCCTGACCAGGGCCTTAATGTCGCGAAGTCATTGCAGGAGTACATCAAGGACAAAGCGGGCGTCACCCTCGAGATTACTACGGACAAGAGCGCTCCTGCCCCATGTGAGATAGTCGTTGGACGCACTTCGAGAGCATATGCCTCCATGGCTGCCGCGCGTCCTGTCGCTACATTTGATTATATCGTGGAGTGCTCAAAGAACTCCCTTGTCATACGAGGTGGCGGCGGATGGGCTCTTACGAAGGCCTGCTCGATAGTCGCTGACGCTCTTTCTTCCAAGAAAGGAATCAAGGAAGGATGGAGTAAGAGCGGCACTGTGTTCGGCGAAGAACTTTTCCCGAGGGAGAAAGGGGCGGACCTTCGAATACTTGACGTGAATGTATGGGAGTATGTACATGACACTATCCCGCAGTGGTGGAGAGAGCATAATCTTGACTGCCGCGACGCATACAGAGGTCCTCGCTTTGTGCAGCTCATCAGAGCCTACATGCCTGATGTAGTCTGTATCCAGGAATATGCCCGGCACCTTGACGATGTCATGAGACCTATGCTTGCCGAGTACGGCTACAAACTCGCATATCTTCCAGGCCCGGACGATCAGTGGAGCTTCACCCCTATCTACTATCGCCCGGAGGCGGTCGCTCTCGAATATTCTCAGTATCATCGTTATACCCCTGAGATGTGGAGCAATCACGGGACAAAATCATACAATGTCGCTGTGTTCACGCTCAAATCCTCAGGTAAACGCTTCATCGTGGGAAATACTCACCTTTGGTGGAAATCGGATAAGGCTCAGCCGGGAAGCACCCAGGCCCGCACAGAGCAGTGCACGCTTCTGGCTGACACCGTCGAGGCTCTCGAGAAAGAGTGGAATTGCCCTTCTTTTGTCATGGGAGACATGAACGGAAACCTCTCCACCGCTCCTATGAAGGTGTTCCTTGAAAGAAATTATATCCCTTGCCCATGGGCGGCTTCAGTCTATGGCGACCCTTCGAGCGGCCATCACAAGGCTGACAAGGGCGGATACGGACGTACCCTCTTCTCTCCTATCCAGGAGCGCGGAATGGGCGCTATCGACCAGTTCTTTATCCACAATCAGGGCAGTGTTGACGTGAAGGTCTTCAAGAGAATCAACGCGATGTTCACGGATGAACTGACCGATCATTATCCTAATTATATGGACGCTAGCCTATAACGTAAGAAAAATTTACTATATTTGCCTCTTACGAGTCAGAAACATCGTTAAAAAAAGT
>JAKSJJ010000162.1 GCA_024398335.1 Bacteroidales bacterium
CTGGAGATTTAGAGGCGATAGCCTCATAGACGCTTCTTTGTACGACAGGATTCTTAAAGAAACTTCCAGCGCTGCCAAGTCGCTCTGGCTCAGGAAGTTTATTCTTACGGATGGCTACGATAGAATCCCTTACAAGCGCAGGAGTCACAGGCGCACCTGCGGGAAGAGCGTCCTTTACATGTCCATAGTCAAGACGAGGCGAATACGCCTTTGTGAGACGGAAAAGAACGTGGGTGATAATGTATCTTCCAGCGTTTTGAGACTTCTTGAACATAGACTCCCTATATCCGTAGCCGCACTCACTCACGTCAAAACGGACAAAGTCCTCTTCTTCAATATCGTAAGCGTAAACCGTCTTTATGACATCGCATGCCTCGACGCCATATGCGCCTATGTTCTGCACCGCGGAGGCGCCCACCTCTCCAGGGATATGAGAGAGATTCTCTACTCCCCAAAGGCCTTTTGACGCCGCCCATGCGCAGAAATCATCAAAGACGACCCCGGCGCCCACTGACACGAACACCGCCTCCGGATCCGAAGGGTCCTTCATCGAGGAAAGCACCTCGATGAAATTGATCTTCGAATGGAGAATCGTACCCTTGAAGTCCTGCGTGAACAGAAGATTACTGCCCGCGCCGATGTGCTTGACAGGCTTATGCATCTGCTCGAAATCCATGTCAAACAGATCCGCCACGCTGTCATACTCCATCCACACGCGGCAGCTCACCTTCATCCCGAAGGTGTTCTTGGCGCTAAGGTCCTGACTATAAACTTTAGTTATCATTATCCTATTGTAGCTCCGTTAGCGAGGGTCTCCTGTGGAGTCACGAAACGCATCTTGCCGTCGCCCTGGCGCGCCATCAAGATCATACCCTTTGACTCGATACCGCGGATCTTGCGAGGAGCGAGGTTAGCGAGAATACAAATCTGCTTTCCGACCATGTCCTCAGGAGCATAATACTCAGCGATACCTGAGACGATGACTCTCTTGTCGATTCCAGTGTCGATGGTGAGTTTAAGGAGTTTATCTGTCTTAGGGACTCTCTCGGCCTCAAGCACGGTGGCTGTACGGATGTCCATCTTCTCGAACTCCTCGAAAGTGCACTCC
Organism: Bacteroidales bacterium; assembly: GCA_024398335.1. Classification (GTDB taxonomy): domain Bacteria; phylum Bacteroidota; class Bacteroidia; order Bacteroidales; family UBA932; genus Cryptobacteroides. Next base: position 1,109 of record JAKSJJ010000162.1, read on the forward strand.
TCCTTCTGAGGGGCTACTACCTTCGCGGCCTCGGCCTTAGCGGCAGCCTCACGTGCAGCCTTGATGGCCTCGAGGCGTGCGAGCTGGGCTTCGATTTCAGCGTCCTCAACCTTTCCGAAGAGAAGCTGAGCCTCGCCAATTCTATGGCCCTGAGGAAGTATTTCCTGATTTCCGAGCACATCCCAGTCAAGAGGAGAGCCTATCATGTCGCGGAGTTTCTTAGCGGAGAACGGAGTGAAAGGCTCGAAGGCGATTCCGAGGTCAGCGCAGATCTGCAGGGAGACATTGAGGATAGTAGCGCAGCGCTCCATGTCAGTCTTAGCGACTTTCCAAGGCTCAGTGTCAGAGATATATTTGTTACCGACGCGAGCGATTCCCATAGCGTCCTTAAGAGCCTCACGGAAATGATAGCCCTCGATGTTCTTCTGAAGAGAAGCCTTAAGAGCAGGGATCTCGGCGAGAGCCTGCTTATCCACGTCCTGAAGCTCGCCGCAGGCAGGGACTTTTCCCTCGAAGTACTTGTGGGTCAAGACCATAGCTCTATTGACGAAGTTACCGAAAATAGCCACGAGCTCGGAGTTATTGCGGGTCTGGAAGTCCTTCCAGCTGAAATCATTGTCCTTTGTCTCAGGGGCGTTGGCGGTGAGGACATATCTCATGACATCCTCTTTTCCAGGGAAGTCACGAAGGTACTCGTGAGCCCAAACAGCCCATCCGCGGGAAGTGGAAATTTTGTCGCCCTCGAGGTTCAGGAACTCGTTGGCAGGGACGTTCTCAGGGAGAATATATCCGTCGCCGTATGCCTTGAGCATAGCAGGGAAGACGATACAGTGGAAGACGATGTTATCCTTGCCGATGAAGTGTACAAGGCGGGTATCTTTTGACTTCCACCACTGCTCCCATGTGTCAGGAAGAAGCTCGCGGGTGTTGGAGATGTATCCGATAGGAGCGTCGAACCACACGTAGAGGACCTTGCCTTCAGCGCCCTCGACAGGCACAGGCACGCCCCACTCCAGGTCGCGGGTCACGGCGCGAGGCTGAAGACCGCCGTCAAGCCAGCTCTTCACCTGTCCGTAAACGTTCGGACGCCATTCCTTATGACCCTCGAGTATCCACTCCCTGAGCCAGTTCTCATACTGGTCAAGAGGCAGATACCAGTGGGTGGTCTTTTTCTTTACGAGCTCGCCGCCGCTGAGTTTGCTGTGAGGATTGATAAGTTCCTCAGGGCTGAGGGTGGCGCCGCATTTCTCGCACTGGTCGCCGTATGCCCCCTCATTTCCGCAGCGAGGGCATGTACCCACGATGTAACGGTCCGCGAGGAAGGTCTTCGCCTCCTCGTCGTAGTACTGCTCGCTCTCCTTGGTGATGAACTTACCCTCATCATAGAGTTTGCGGAAGAACTCAGACGCGTTCTTCTCATGTACGTCTGAAGAGGTCCTGCCGTAGATATCGAAATTGATTCCGAGACCCTTGAAGGACTCGTCAATGATCTTATGGTAACGGTCCACTATGTCCTGAGGGGTGACGCCCTCGGCGCGGGCCTTGATGGTGATAGGCACTCCGTGCTCGTCAGAGCCGCAGACATAAAGTACCTCCTCTCCACGCAGACGCAGGTACCTCACATAAATGTCGGCAGGCACATACACTCCTGCCAAGTGTCCGATGTGTACAGGGCCGTTCGCATATGGAAGGGCGCATGTCACCAAAGTTCTTTTGTGATCGCTCATTATATTCGTCCTAATTGTTTATTTATTTTCTTTTTATTCTGGTTGATGGTGTTGATTTTCCCCATCAGTTTCATCATTTCTTCACCCTGGGCGCCCTTTAGCTCTTTTCTTACCTGCTCAAGTTCTTCCTCCATCAGTTTCACGTGATAAAGAAGAATGGCCTTAGGCACCTCCTGGACCAGGATTGTGGACTCGCTTGTCATCGAGGCCTTCAGGGTCTCGACCGTCACCTCATAGCGTTTGGAGGTCAACTGGGCGATAAGGCTGACAGTCTCCCCGTCGTCGGAAGAGGCGAGATGGCGGACAATGTCATCCTGGCTCAGCCCTTGGTCATAAAACTCAAAATAACTGTCATATACTCTTCTCAGGTCTTCCTGGGAGAAGATGATATCGTCAGCGGCGAGCGCGGAGTCTATAAATTCCGCCACGCTGATAGGCTCAGCTGAGAAATATGGGGAATCCTTAGGGAAGACAAGGGGCTCTCTTCCGCTGTTAAGCAGAAAATCAAGAAGAGACTCTTCTGAAGGGCGAAGGCGGGACTTCTTGACCTTCGGGAGCCTGACTATCCTTGCTCCAGGGATCTCGACACCAGGGCCGGGGTCCTGAGGGTCATGCGGGTCCGTCGGAGGCCCTGGCGGTGGCGGGACCTGAGGGTCGTAGCCGGAAGGTCTGGCGGCCTCTTTTTCCTTTCGCGCGCGGCGGGTGGCGGTTATTCTTCGGGTCAACACATCGCGGGGGATGTCGAAGCGCTCGGCAAGGGCCCCGGCGAAGGTTACTCTCTTTACCTCGTCAGGCACCAAAGCTATGGTGTCCGCGATCTCGTTTATCACGTTACCCCTCTCATCGGCGTCATCCTGCGCGCCGTTCAGAAGCTGCTCCGCCTTGAAAGAAACGAAGTCTCTCGCGTTAGAGGAAAGGTACTCGTTGACCTGCTCCAGGGTGTTCTCCTTGCAGAAATCATCGGGGTCCTTTCCGTCCGGAAGCACCACGACGCGCACGTTCATGCCCTCTTCAAGGAAGATGTCCGTTCCTCGAAGGGCGGCCTTGATTCCGGCGCTGTCTCCGTCGTAGATGATCGTCACGTTCTGGGAGTAGCGCTTGATAAGGCGTACCTGCTCGGAGGTAAGGGCCGTTCCGCAAG
>JAKSJJ010000163.1 GCA_024398335.1 Bacteroidales bacterium
CGTCATGGAACGGAAAGATCAACTTCGTTCCTGTAAGGGGTGATTTCCCTCGCGGCATCTTCGCCAGCGTCTATATGGAATCATCAATGACTGAGGAGGAAGCAGTCGCTCTCTTCAAGGATTACTATAAGGACTCGGCCTTTGTCAATGTCCTGGATTGTAACCCTGACCTCAAGATGGTCGTCAACACAAATAAGGCCGTTGTCTATGTGCGCAAGTATGGAGATAAGGTACATGTCCTGACTTGTATCGACAATCTTCTCAAAGGCGCTTCCGGACAGGCGGTCGAGAACATGAACATCATCTTCGGCCTCGACCGTACTTGCGGTCTGAGATTGAAGGCATCCAAATTCTAGACTTATGCAGCTTTTCGACGTATATTCACTTTTTGACGTGACTCCCGTAAAGGCGAGCATGTGCACAGTATGGGACGACAAGGGACAGCAATACCTCGACCTTTATGGCGGTCATGCTGTAATATCTGTAGGTCACAGCCACCCTCACTATGTCGAGGTTCTTTCCGATCAGCTTTCCAAGATAGGATTCTACTCAAACAGTGTACAGAATCCTCTCCAGGTTACTCTCGCTCAAAGGCTCGGCAAGATTTCAGGTTACGAGGACTATTCGCTTTTCCTTGATAACAGCGGCGCGGAGTCAAACGAGAACGCATTGAAGCTCGCTTCTTTCCACACAGGCAAAGATAGGGTAGTGGCTTTCCGCAAGAGCTTCCATGGACGTACCTCCGGTGCTGTCGCCGTGACGGACAATCCTAAAATCGTCTCTCCTTTCAACGCTGTGCACAAGGTCACTTTCTGCGATCTTAATGACGCTGAGGCGGTAGAGACGGCTCTGATGGGAGGTGATGTCGCGGCCGTCATCATCGAGGGCATACAGGGATGCGGAGGCATCAATATCCCGGCCGAGGGTTTCCTCGCGCAGCTCAGGGCTCTTTGCGATAAGTGGGGAGCATGTCTGGTGCTTGACGAGGTGCAGAGCGGATATGGAAGGACAGGAAAGTTCTTCGCCCATCAGTGGGATGGGGTCAAGCCTGACATCATTACCATGGGCAAGGGCATAGCTAATGGTTTCCCATGCGGTGGCATTCTCATCTCGCCTAAGTTCCAGGCGGTGAAAGGTATGCTAGGAACCACGTTCGGAGGTAATTATCTCGCCATGGCAGGTGCTTTAGCGGTGCTTGATATAATAGAGTCTGAATCACTGGTAGATAATGCATTCAGTGTCGGCTCATATCTTATCGAAGAGCTTCAGAAGAAGGTGGGCCATAGCTTTAAATGCTGCCCTGGTGCGAAGATTCAGGAGGTCAGAGGACGCGGCTTGATGACAGGCATCGTGATGGACTCGCCGGTAGGTCCTGTGCGTAATGCTCTGCTTCACCAGGAGCATGTCTTCACAGGTGTCGCAGGGACGCAGATGATACGAATTCTCGCTCCGCTTTGCTTGACAAAGGAGCAGGCCGACGCCTTCCTCGCTACCATTGAGTAGAGGCCGCACCATAACCTCAAGCGGCGTCTCGTTCCACAACCATAAGAAATAAAAATAAACACATACAATCATGAAATCATTTTTTAACGTACAAGATATAGGTGACCTTGATAAGGCGCTAGCAGAGGCGAGGGAAGTAAAGGCGAATCCTTTCGCATGGAAACACCTCGGAGAGAATAAGACAATCATTCTCGTTTTTTTCAACAGCAGCCTTCGCACACGCCTCTCGAGCCAGAAGGCGGCCCTTAACCTCGGCCTTGATCCTATCGTCCTTAATGTAAACGGCGATAGCTGGAAACTTGAGACCAGAATGGGCGTGGTCATGGACTCGGACAAAAGCGAGCACCTCAGGGAGGCTATCCCCGTGATCGGAAGCTACTGCGACCTTATCGGCGTGCGCTCATTCGCCGGCCTGACAGACAGGGAGTATGACTACGCGGAGACTGTTCTCAAGCAGTTTGTCGAGTATTCAGGCAAGCCAGTCATCAGCCTCGAGAGCGCTACAGTGCATCCATGCCAGGCCTTCGCTGACCTGATCACGATCGACCAGTATAAGACTGTCAAACGCCCGAAGGTGGTCCTTACATGGGCCCCTCATCCTAAGGCTCTGCCTCAGGCTGTGCCTAATTCCTTCGCCCAGTGGATGAACGCCGCTGACGTGGATTTTGTCATCACCCACCCTCATGGCTACGAGCTTGACCCTGCCTTCGCAGGTGACGCCAAGGTCGAATATGACCAGATGAAGGCCCTCGAAGGAGCTGATTTCGTCTATGCCAAGAACTGGAGCTGTCCAGGTGTGACTGACCCTTCAAAATATGGCCAGATCCTTTCCCAGGATATGGGCTGGACAATTGACGAGGCTCACATGGCTGTGACTAACAATGCCTATTTCATGCACTGCCTGCCTGTAAGGCGTAATATGATTGTCTCTGACGGGGTCATCGACTCTGAGCGCAGCATCGTCATTCCTGAGGCGGCGAACAGGGTTGTTTCCGCTCAGGTGGTCATGAAACGTATGCTTGAATCATTGAAATAATCCGAAGATGCCAAAGAAATCGATCACTGTCGTAAAGGTCGGAGGAGCGGTCCTTGAGGAGCCGTCAAGCCTCGCGGAGGTTCTCTCCGCCTTCAGCCGTATCTCGGGCCCGAAGGTTCTTGTTCATGGCGGAGGAAGGCGCGCTACGGCCGTGGCGTCTGAGCTCGGGATAGAGAGCGTCATGGTCCAGGGCCGTCGTGTGACTCCCGCTCCAATGCTTGATGTCACGGTCATGGTCTATGCCGGGCTTGTGAGTAAGCAAGTGGTGGCGAATCTTAATTGTCTGGGCGTCAAGTCTATAGGCGTTTGCGGGGCGGATATGGGCTGCATTCTGAGCCATAAGCGCCCTGTCGTGGATGTGGACTATGGCTTCGTGGGAGATGTGGAGAAGGTGGACGCTGAGAGTCTGCGTCTATTGATTGATGGAGGCATCGTTCCTGTTGTAGGTCCTATCACTTGCGATAAGGACGGACAGTTATTGAATACTAACGCGGACACCATCGCTTCGAGCGTGGCTTGCGCGCTGGCGGAGCATTATGACGTCTCGCTGGTGTTCTGTTTTGAGAAGCCCGGTGTCATGGCAGATCCTGACGACGAGTCGAGCGTTTTCCCGACTATAGACAGGGAGAAATTCGCTACCCTCGTGGAGTCGGGCGTAGTTAACGGAGGCATGGTTCCGAAGCTCACGAATGCTTTCGCCGCGATTGACGCGGGAGTCTCAAAAGTCATAATCACTAAGGCTGACTGCCTGGGTACAAATAAAGGTACTGTCATAATTTAGAAAGATGTATTTTTCTGATACAGAAGCGTTTGAACTGCTTTCGCAGCTTGTGAGAATTCCTTCTTTGAGTAGGGAGGAAGGAGCCGTGGCTGATTTTCTTCAAGAGAAATTGACCGCTATGGGGCTCAAGGCTCGCCGTGAGGGACATAATCTTTGGTGCTGGGCGGAAGGCTCGGAGCACGAGGACGGTCGTCCGGTGGTGATGCTCAACGCGCATATAGACACGGTGCGGCCTGCCGCCGGGTGGGTCAGCGACCCTTTTACCCCTCTTTTTGAAGATTTGGAGGGAGGGGACAGGAAGATGACGGCCCTAGGCACTAATGATGACGGAGCTTCACTGGTGGCTATGCTCATGGCTTTTGTAGAGCTTTCATCTAAGCCTCAGCCTTATCGTCTGGTGTTCTCGGCGACGGCGGAGGAGGAGGTCAGCGGCAAGGGCGGAGTAGAGATGATAATGCCTTTGATCGGGAAAGTTGATCTTGGAGTCATAGGAGAGCCGACCCGTATGCAGCTCGCGGTTGCGGAGAAGGGGCTTATGGTCCTGGATTGCAAGAGTTTTGGCGTCAGCGGGCATGCGGCGAGGGAAGAGGGCGTCAACGCCATATATAAGGCTCTGCCTATTATCGAATGGTTCCGTGGATATAAGTTCC
>JAKSJJ010000164.1 GCA_024398335.1 Bacteroidales bacterium
CTCATACCAAGCAAACAGACGAGAAAACTCAAGAAACACCGCTGAAACAGCCCCGTGCCAAGCAAACAGACGAGAAAACTCGAAATATACGTCAATGCCGGCAATCCAAGGTGAAAACAATCCCTTCGCCTCAGACCATAAGCCCGCGTCCTTCCCACGCTGAATCAGTGACAGCCGCAAGATCGCGCAGAGACTCTTGCATATTTATCTCGAAATGTCGAAATTAGCGGACCGAACAACAAACAGATAACCTATATGTTGAAATCACAGACTATTTTCGTTGGAGCATTGCTCGCGGTGTCGGTAATGCTTGTCTCATGCAAGAAAGAACCCGTCGTCAAGGAAGCGGATGGCGTATACAACGGCCATGAATATGTCGACCTGGGCTTGCCATCTGGCCTTAAATGGGCCACGTGCAACATCGGAGCAACGAAGCCCGAGGACCGAGGCGGCTACTATCAATGGGGAGCTACAAAGGACGTATCGAACACACTCATATATCTAGATTGGGACAATTGCCCTTTCCACAGCGGAATAGCTATGGAAACAGGATGGATAAAATACATTAATTCCGTAAGAGCATCTTACTGGTCAGGTACAGGCGAACCAGATAACATTAAGGTACTTGACCCTCTGGATGACGTCGCGCAGGTTGAATGGGAAGGCACATGGCGCATGCCTACACAAGAAGACTGGGCAGAGCTGATGAATGGGGACAATTGCTCATGGTGGTGGTCTACAATCAATGGAGTCGATGGCATGAAAGTCGTGTCATTGAGAGAAGGGTACGAAGGCAGTTGGATTTTCCTGCCCGCTGCCGGAACTAGAAAAAAAGGCGACCATGCAGACTTCGGAAACTTTGGCTACTACTGGTCATCATCCCTCTTGAAAAGCGAACCGCAATATGCCTGCGGAGCATACTTCCATTCGACAAATTATGACCCGTACGCTACCCCACGCTATGTCGGCAATTCCGTCCGTGCCGTCTCTAAATAATAAAAATAGAAAATGAAACACACCCTCACAGTCATGGCAGCGGTGGCGATAATGACCGCATGCACGCCAAAAGGCCCCGCCGTCATAGCACCGATGGCCTCAGCGATAGACATAGACAAACTTGACGAATGCACCGTCCCTGCGTCCTTCACCAGCGACGACTTCAGATGGATGGGCGGAAACCTCACCATGACAGTCTACGACATGGACCTATACGACGCCGTAGAAGTCTCCAAAATGAACATGGGCGACACACTCATATATGAATCCAGGCCTATACTCGTCCAGACAATAGACAAAAGCGACAGCGGGGTAGAGATCAACGGAGGCCTGGACAATGGCGGATGTTGCCTCGCGGGATATGAAGGCGGAGCATACGTCGCGAGAGACTGGGACGACCACGCTACATACACCAAAATAGGCAAAGCCCAAATCCCCCTCGCGGATGACTTCGTAGTAATCGACTGCGGCCTAGAGCCATTCGAGCCAAGCGACACAATACGCACAGCCCAGAAACTCTACCTCGAGACCCTTGAAGGAAGCCGTAGAGAATTCTTCGTCCTCAATACCCTCGTCACAATCCAAAACGGCATGATCACCCAGATCAATCGCAGATGGATACCGTAAACAAGTTTACTTTCTTAGTTTAGCCAGGTCCTCTCGGCTGATAGAGGAGGATGAACTCATAATCTGTTTCCAGTAAGCGTCAGTGTTGAGAGGGTAGTCCTTAGTACCGCTACTCCACACCATGAACCAGCTCCAGCTCTGCGACGCACCAAGACACTTCGCAGGGTCAGGGATATTGCCGCATTCGCTGATACACACAGGCTTGAGACCCTTGCCAAGATTGACACACGCCTGATAATGACGTCCTTTCGCCTCGGTGTCATTAGCGTAGATGTCAGTGCCGATGAAATCCACATACTCGTCCCCCGGATACCAGTCGGCCCACTGCGCCTGCGCCTCCTGCGTAGCGTCCAGAGTCCACACCCAGATAAGATTATTAAGCCCGTACTTCTGCTCAAAAGTGTCCCTCATGAGACGATACAACTGCTTGCAAGGCTCTGCTCCGCCCTTTCCCCACCAGAACCAGGCGTTATGCTTGATTCCGTAAAGATCATAGTTGCCGGCGGCCTCGTGAAGCGGACGCCAGATGACAGGTATGCCCTTGTCCGCCAAAATCTTAAGATACCCCGCGACCTTCTCCATGTCCTTCATTATGAACTCGTGCTGCCATGTGCCCTCCTTGAGAGCCTCGACAATGCTGAAAGGAGTCTTGTCCGAGTAGAAATTATATCCGTCGAAATTGCCGTTCTCGATGCCGTTCTTCCATGCCTGCTCGGAGCTCGGCACGTTCCAATGCCACATATATGACACCACGCCGCCCTCGTTCCAATGCTCGATAGGAGCGCTCATGTCGGAGTAGTTCACGACCCAGCTCCAATCGCTAGGGGTAGGCGAGTACTGCAGGAAAATGAAATCATAGCCAGCCAAGGCAGGGTGTTTCCCGGTGACAGAGGCGATCTTGTTGATATGCTCGTTATTGTTGGCAGTGCCTTCGCTCTGGGCGCCGGAGAGAATCTTATTGCCGCCAAGACTCAAAATAAGCTCATAAAGAGCCTGAGCCTGAGGCGTAGCGTTAGGGTTTGAAAGCTTCTTCGAAGGGTTGAGTTCGTAATCGATGGGCTTCTCGACCTTCTTTGTCGTGAAACTGACTTTGACGCTTTTCGCTGACGCCTGCCTTTCGCGGAAACCTTCGACAACGCCCTCAGGCACGCTGAGAGTATATTTCACGCCCGATTCCAAGCCTATGACGCTGACTCTGAGCTCCACCATATAGGCGTTGACCTTCTCAATAGAGGCCCCGCCCACCTTAGAGCCTTCCTTCTCACCTTCGACAGTGATAAGAGCCTGATTCTTCAGCGTGCATCGAATGTTCTGGTCATAGGTGATGACGATATCTATCTTGTCCCCTTCGATGTCCTGCGCACCGTCCGAAGGCGAAGTGCTTACAATTGAGGGCGCCGCTACAGGGATGGGGTCGTCAATATTAGGGGTACAAGAGAAAAGGGCGGCCAAAGCCACGGTCGCCCAAATTATAAAGATTTTTTTCCCTTTCATTAGAGTAGGTCGTAGGCGTATTTGAACACGTTCTTATTAGCGAACTTGAACTTTTCTCCTACGCTTTTCTTGACATAGAAGAAAGGATAGTCAGGAAAGTCAGGGCAGGAAGGGGTGACTGCCTCTTCGGAGTTACCTAAGAAAACTACTCCTATGGCACCTGCGTCAGAGGCGTTCTTGCACTTGTCATTGAAAGTGATTTCGCCGCGGTCTATGCACGCATATTTACCCTTGAGGTCAAGGCCTGCGAAATCCTCCGGCTTGCCTAGTTTCGCGTATACATACTCGTATGTGCCGCAGATGGCCAGTTTGTCCTTTGATGGCTCGTTGTAAAGATCGCAGGCGTATGCTATATAGTATCTATTGCCGTCTATTTCTACGTAGAAATCCTGTGTCGGGCTCTTTCCAGGCTTGTATTCCGAAAGTGGCATGGCCCTGTTAAGAATCACGAAAGATTGATCAGGATACGGATTATCTTGCAAATAGGCATTTCTTTCTATCCTTAACTGGAAACCCTCTTCTGTCTCGTTGTGACGGCTCACATTAATCTCGTAATAATAAGTATCTGATTGAGGTAAGCTATGAGCTTTGAACTGTGTGGCCATGTCGCCCTCTACAACCTCATCAATGACGTATGTGAGTATGGCTGTGCGTCCGCCTTCCTTACTGTCAAAGTGGATCAGTCCTTTCTTGAGGTCGATCACGTAGAACTGATTCGTTCCTTCCCATACATAAGAAGCGATATCGCTTTCGAAAGACTCACTTAAAGTAAACTTTGGCGTGTCGTCTTTTGTCGGTTTGTCCTTGCTGCAAGAGCAGAGAGCCGCAAGAACGGCCATGGCTAGAA
>JAKSJJ010000165.1 GCA_024398335.1 Bacteroidales bacterium
CAGTTGATCCAGAAGCTGCGCTTCTTGTTTTTCTCAGGGCTGTTGAGGTTCCATGTGGTAGGAATCTTTCCGTCGGTGACGTCCTGGGCGATCGTGATATTATCCACAAGGGCCTTAGCCTTGGCCAGGGCGAGACGGTCGCCGGTCTTTTGATACAGGTCAAGGTAAGCGTTAGCCACATTACATGCGGAGTTGTCCACAGGTACCTGATAGCGGTGCTGCTCGTAAACGCATGGAGTGCTGATCTTGCGGACACCGTCCTCGTTAGGCAGAGCGTTCCAATGGACAAACTGGTCCTCGCTCAGGCGGATAAGGTCGCGGGCGTCCTCAATCTGAGCGGCGGTGGCGTCACCTTTAAGAATGTACGAGGCATACGGGGCGGCGGTGCAGTTGGTAAGGTTCTCGTATGGATGGACATCAGCGACATTCACGTCCTCAAACTGTCCTGTCATATCGAAAGTCTCGAGGGCGACCTGGGCCATCCACTGTTGAGCTTTGTCACGCATGGCGGTATAGTCAAATACACCATAGCCGTTCTCCAGCCTGCGGATATAATTAAGGACAGGGTGGAGCATGGCGCCGACCTCATTCACAGGCTCTCCTGTAACGAAATCCACCTTGATAGGGAACGAACCGTCCTCACGCTGAATCTTGGCGAAAGTGTCAGCGATCTTGACAGCACGGTCGAAGTAGAGGCTGTCGCCCGTAGCATCAAAAAGATCAAGGAAGGCGTTGCCCGCATAGCATGCGTCCATAGTCATGGTCTTGCCCACATTCCAAGGCTTTTTCGAGGCTACAAGGTCAAGATAGTATGTCGGAGGGAAGAACTCCAAAGGATCTCCTTCAGGGCGGCTCTGGGCGATAAGGAAGGACGCCGCATTCTTGGCTATGGTCAAAGCCTCATCCCTCTTGGAAGGCACCAAAGCGGCCAGTTTGGTCTCGACGCTGATGAGTCCGCCGATGATTTTGTTCGGATATGTATAATGGTCATAATTCATGTCCGGAAGGGTGTCAGTAAGCCAAGACTTGGTCTCCTTGCGGTTATGGATATAAAGAGCCCCGAGAATGGCCGCCTCGCGGTAAGGACGGACATTGGAGTTATATGGTCCCTCGAACGGGAAATCTCGCAGGAATGAGCGCTTGTACGCCGTATCTATGGCCTCCCCCTTTTCATTCAAAGCCATGACAACAAGATCAACCTTCGAAGGAGTGACCTGCGCCCATATAGGACTAAGGTCCGCGCAAGGATCCGAGCTCGTGAATGACCACTGCCCCTGGCCGTCCTTCTGAGTCAGGGTGAAAAGATATTTCGACGCGCCCTCCACCGCCGCGACGTCAAACGCCGGAGCATATATGAACTTCTTACAGTAAGCGTTCCAGCAAGGGTTGCGTCCTTCACTCGCCGGGCGTATAGGCTTGAGATACTCCTTTGCCGCCTGTTTGTTCAAGGAGGTGTACTGGTCAGAGCTACATGCGGCTAGGACAAGGCCTGCCAAAAGAATTATAATCGACTTTTTCATTTCTTCGCTTCTAGTATTTATTGATATATGAAGGAATCAGCTCCTGTATGCCACGCATCTCGGCCTTATTGTCTATCACGTCCATGAACGGATGAGCCGCCGCGGTTGTATAATATTTATTGTAATAATTTGAATATGAGACGCTTCCGCCGCCACCGTAATACGAGCCTTTGATAAGTGAAGAGTAATTCTCAAAGAATGGCTCTCTGCCAGTCAAGGCGCAGTAGCACATCTGGGACATGATGTATCCCATCAGAGGATTTGGGTGGTAGGTGTCGGAAGATGTGTGGTTACAGAAGGTGTAACGGTCAGAATAGCTCATGTTTCCGCCAGGTACCTTGACCCTTCCGGTGTAGATATCGTATGCGAGCTGTCCGCAGTTAATGATAGTCACACCGTCCGCATGGAGCCTTGAAAGGTTCGAAGTGACGTTAGTATGGGTCTTATAGACACTATATATATGATTGATATAGAAGCATTTGACGTTAGGGTTGGCATCTTTGAAGCGTTTGAACACCGCGGTAGCGTCAGTATAGAAAAGAGAGTTGTTGTCTCCCGCCTCAGAGATAAAGACGTAGTCCACGGAAGGGATGACCGAGGTAGGCAGGAGCTCGGTGCCGAGGCCGGGGCAGTTTCCAGAGGACGTAGTTCCGGCGTCACCATGAAGCTTGGAGCTGACGCAGCCTTTCGAGGTGAAATCATGGAGAGCATGGCCGCCGTATGTACAGTCATAGACTGTCGCCGTCTCCGAGTAAGCTTTTATCAATTGGCTGAGAAGGCCAGGGTCCGGATTTTTCTGCGAACCGTTCTGCACACATCCCCCATAATAGACCATGGAGTTGCCGATAACCATGATTTTCTTACCGTTCAGGCTGACGATGCCGTCCTGCGAGGGCTTGTCGTCCGGTTTAGGATCTGGTTTTTCGTCACCAATCATCTGACCTGGTGTCTTGCCCGTGACCAATTCCTTTTTACATGAGGAACTCATCGCCAGCAAACTGGCAGCGATGATGAGGACACTTACAACCAATTTTTTCATATTTTCAATGTAATAATTCCATCAGGCAAAATTAGAAATATTATCCGCGATAGTCAATAGAAAAAAGAAAAACCGAGACTCTCGTGAAAGAGTCCCGGTTTATTTTGTGAAAAGAGCGGAGTATTACTCAGCGAGAGAGAATCTCTTGAATACTACTACCTTAGCCTCTTTGTCAACTGCTGCGATAGCATCCTTGACAGCGGTCTTGCCATCACCCATCTGGTAGCCCTGCTCCTCGAGAGTGTTCTCTTTAAGGAACTTCTGGACACGACCATTAGCGATGTTCTCAACCATCTGTGCAGGCATGTTGGCTGCCTTCTGCTCTGCTACAGTCTTCTTGATCTCACGAGCCTGCTGTGCCTGCTCAGGAGTGAGCCAGCCTTTAGCGGTGTTAGACTCGATATGATCCTCGCTGTCGCAGTGTGCAGGGTTGATACCGGCTTTCCTGAGAGCGGCGTCAACTGCCTTCTGGATCTGCTCCTCTTTGGTCTTCTCTACAGCGACCTGTCTCTCCTGCTCGAGGACTGCTGCTGGGCAGTCAGCTGCTGAGATAGATACAGGGTTCATAGAAGCGACCTGCATAGCGACACCCTTAGCGAGGTCAGCAGGAACTTCCTTGTTGAAGCCTACGAGCGCGCCGAGCTTGCCGTTAAGAGCGTGGATGTAAGATACGATGTAAGGAGCCTCGACGAGAGCATATGCTACGAGCACGTGCTTCTCACCAGTCTTACCAGTCTGCTGAGTGATAGCCTCCTCAACGGTACGGCCGTCAGCGAGGACAGCTGCCTTGAGGCCTTCAGCGTCTGCTGGAAGAGCTGCGATAGCGGCATCTGCGATAGCGTCAGCGAGAGCCTGGAACTCAGAGTTCTTAGAAACGAAGTCAGTCTCACAACCAAGAGCGATCATGATGGCCTTGCCACCAGCTACTCTTGACTTGACTGCACCCTCTGTGGTCTCACGGTCAGCGCGCTTAGCTGCGACAAGCTTACCTTTCTCACGGATGATCTCCTGTGCACGGGTGTAATCGCCTTCAGCCTCTACGAGAGCCTTCTTGCAATCCATCATACCGGCACCGGTCATTTGACGCAGTTTCATTACGTCAGCTGCTTTGATTTCCATTGTCGTGAAAATTTTAAACGTTATTACTCAGCCTGTGCCTCAGCCTCAGCCTTAGGAGCTCTGCGTGCGCGGAGCTTCTTACCTGCAGGAGCGGCGGTCTCCTCTACCTCTGGAGTCTCTTTGTCCTTCTCGAGCTTCCTTTCGTTCAATCCCTCGTTGATAGCCTCGCAAAGTACGTCCATGATGTGGGCGATAGACTTTGTGGCATCATCATTAGCCGGAATCACATAATCAATCGGAGTAGGATCGCAACAAGTATCAACCATAGCGA
>JAKSJJ010000166.1 GCA_024398335.1 Bacteroidales bacterium
GAGACAGGAATATAGACTTTCCGACCATTCCCAGACACTGGAAGAAGTTCGTGGTAATCATATGATATCCTATCATGAAAAGGGTGCAGTTCATGATCCTGAGTCCTCGTGAGGCGATTTCGATCAACTGTGGATCGTGGGTGAATATCCCCACGCACATTCTCGGGGCCACAAGGAAGATAACGCATGCTGTTGTGACGACGACCGTGGCCATGTTCAGGGTTTTCTTATAGACTTCCTTGACTCTGCTGTACAGCCGGGCTCCGTAGTTATAGCCAGCGATAGGCTGCATGCCCTGGTTCAGTCCTGCGCAAATCATGACAAACAGGAAGGTGAGACGGTTATTTATTCCGAAGGCACCTATGCCGAGGTCTCCGCTGTATTTTCTCAGCTGCTGGTTCACGAACAGAGTCACGATACAGCTCGCGGCATTCATCAGGAATGGTCCGAAGCCTATGCTGATAGAATCCTGCGCGATTTTCCAGTCAAGGCGTGGGAGCACATGTTCGAAGCGGACGACGCTGCTTTTCCTGGAGAAAAGTACGACGGTTATCACTAAGGCTATTGCCTGGGATATGATTGTAGCCCACGCCGCTCCTTTTATGCCCATGCCCATCCAGAATATCATCACGGGGTCGAGTATCGTGTTGAATATCACCGTGAACAGAGTCAGTCCCATGGCGGTGCGAGGGTTGCCGGATGAGCGCATGGCGCTGTTCAGTCCGTGGTAAAGATGTGTGATGATGTTTCCGTAAAGGATTATTTTCATGTACTCCGAGGCGTAGGGGAGGGTGTTGTCGCTCGCTCCGAAAAACCTCAGTATGGGTTCGAGCCAGATCAGACTGGCTGCCATGAATAAAAGTCCGACGATAATGTTCAGGCTTACGATGTTGCTGAGGACTTTGTTGGCCGTCTGGTAATTTTTCTGTCCCAGAAGCACAGAGAGCATCGTCGATGCTCCGACTCCGACAAGGGTGCCGAACGCGACAGACAGGTTCATCAGCGGGAAGGTTACGGCCAGACCTGATATGGCGAGCGCTCCCACACCTCTTCCGATGTAGATGCTGTCCACCATATTATATAAAGAAGCCGCCGTCATTGCGACTATGGCAGGGACGGCGTATTTCTTTAGTAGTTTGCCTATGCTTTCTGTAGCAAGGTAGGTAGGTGCTGTGCTTTGGGCGTTCATCGATTATTCATTGTAATCGACCTGCTCGATCTGGAAGACCAGAGGGGAGAATGACGGGATTGAACTGCCGCTGCCGGAGTAGCTGTAACCGAGCTCAGAGTAGAACACGGCGACACATTTTTCCTTCGGGGTCAGTTTGAATAGCGCCTTGCTGAAGCCTGCCACTACAGTGGATTCGTCGGAGCCCATGGTTATCTTGCTGGCCTCGGACGCGTAGTTTATCTTGACAGGGGCATATGACTTTGAAGGATTGTAGATGTCGTATTTCTTGGCTGTGTCGGCGACTGATGTGTCGAAAACCTTGCCGTTGAGGAGTTTGCCTGTGTAGTTGATGTAGAAAGAAGTGTCATTGGCGAATTTCTCTTCAGGGCTAGGCTTGACTAGACTCTTGTAGTAGAAGCCGTATTCCGTCGAGTCCGCAGGCATGCCGTTGAGGGCGTTGTATCTCTCGATAGAGTCGATCTGCCACTGTAGAATCTTTGACGTGGCGTCCTTGACCGTGAACTCGTAGATATAGTCCTCAGAAGCCTCTCCGTCATGTTTGATGTACTCCTCGAGGGAAGAATAGCGGGTGCTGGTGTTCATCCAGCGAGGGATGAGGACTGTGCGTGACTGACCGATTGTCATGCCTTTAATGGCCCTTTCGAGTCCGACGTTGATTCCCTCCTCTCCGAGCTGCCAGAATACAGGGCCGTAATATGACGAATTGCTGAATAAACCTATTTGGCGGCAGATATCCTCCTTTGTGGAGCCTTGCATCTTGCCGTCCATTGTCTTGTAGGTGTAATCGATCAGGACAAAAAGGCTGTCGCTCACTGGAGTTCCCTCTACGAGAGTCGAGTCGAGAAGATATACGCCGCCGAGATCTTTGACGGTTTTCCCCTTGTCAGCATAATTGACTTTCAGCCAGGCCTGGATGTACCTGTCGGTAGATTCGTTGCTGGACACGGATATAGTCTTGGCGCATGCCACACCCATAAGGGTGAGGGCCGCTGCCGCTAAGTACTTTATATTCTTTTTCATTTTAATCATACAAACCGCGAAGATAGAAAAAAATCATCAATCATCAATCATTGCTGATGCTGACGACCCAAACTTGATATGCCAGCGCGGAGTTAGGGGGGATGCTGCCTAGAGGCTTTTTCCCGAAGCCGTGTTTTCCGGAGAAAATGATGTAGCAGACCTCGCCCGCTTTCACCCCTACAAGGCCTTCCTGCAGCCCGTCGAGAATCTTGTCTTGCCCGAGTTTGATGGTCGTGACATCAAAAGCCCCGTCTGTGATCTCCCATTTAGCCGCGCCGGCGACTTCCTCGCTGTTTGTGGCGAAAAGATTTGATGCCGAGATGTTACTTTGGAATACGTATCCGGCGTAGTAGAAAGCGACCCTTCCTCCTTTTTTGAGTTCTTCACCTTCGCCCTCAGTCAGCACGACCCTGTGTGAGCCGTTGTTGTGAACGACCCTCAGATCTTCCTGCTTGGAAGTCAGCGAGGTGATGAATTTATCTATCTTGTCCTCCTGATTGTTGTATATGAGCTCGAGATTCTGCTTTGTACATCCCGAGAGAGCGAGGGCCATGACCGCTGTCGCCAGGATAGTCCTAATTCTCATCGTTGAAAAATTTTTCGGTGACTGTTTCTATATAAGCGCCGGCCTCGGAGATGTCGCTGATGTCCTCAGGCATGAAAAGGCGCCCTCCGGAAGCCAGGAAATGTCCTCCTCCGTGAAAATATGTCTTCGCTAAGGCGTTCGCTGACGTGCCTGCCTTGGATCGTATCGACACTCTCGCATACCCCGCATCCTCTTTTATGAATATGCTCATGCGCACCTTCTCCATTCCCAGCGGAAGATTTACGAATGACTCCGTGTCTCCCTCCCTGACGTCGAATGCTTCCATTTCTTTCTTGTCAAGGACCATGTACGCTACTCCGAGCGGGGTGATTTTCATCTTCTGGCTGAGAAGATATCCCATCAGGCGCAGTCTCTCCTCCCTGTATCTCTGATAAAGATTTCCTATGATCCAGTCCCTGTCAACTCCCGCTTCCAGCAGCCCTGAGGCCATGGCCAGAGTAGAAGGATATACAGAATTCGCGAAATTATTGGAGTCGGTGGTCATGCCTGTCATGAGCATGGTAGCACACTGGCGGGGCAGGGCGGCGGGGTCGGAGTTCACATCCGGCATGGACAGCAGCACGTAATAAAGCACCTCGCATGCGGAGGAGACCTCTTCGCTTGAGACCGTTATGTCGAAGGCGTCCCTGTCGGGGTTTATATGGTGGTCGATCAGGATTTTGGGGCAGGTGGCCTTGTAGAGCTCTTCCGTCAAGCCTTCGGCTCTCGTGAAAGAATTCATGTCCAGGGCGAAGATCAAATCCGCCTTCGCGACCTCGTCCACGCACCTTTCCTTCTCGTTTTTTGTTACCGCTATATAGTCTCGGTCGCCTTCAGCGAGCATGAAATCCAGACTTTCGCCAAAGGCGTCAGGTATGATTACGGTAGCCTGCTTGCCTTTATTTAAAAGATAGTGTCTCAGACCAAGGCTGCTGCCCATAGCGTCTCCGTCGGGGTGGACGTGAGTCGTTATCACTATGCTGCGGGCCTTCAGGATAAGGTCAGAGATTCCTTTTATGTCGCTTGGAGCAATGTTTTTCATGTGTGATGTGCAATCGGGAAGGCAAAATTACTAATAATATTGTATTTCTTAAATCAATTTTTTAACTTTGTCC
>JAKSJJ010000167.1 GCA_024398335.1 Bacteroidales bacterium
CCTCGACAGACTCTAAATACAGATCTCTGAACAGATTACTCATGCACTGGCGGGCCACGTTCACGCAGTCAAAGCGGAAGGCCGGAGCCTGTGCGGGCCCTACGGAAACAAGAAGTTTCCAAACGTCCAGAAGCCTCTCATTCGGATAAGGCTTATCCACGACGCTCCATTTATATCTAGGCTTGATGCTTGGACGCGCGGTAAGATTAGTGCCTTTCTTGATATGTCCGTTAAGGATGTCCTTATTAAGGATATCCCATGCCTGGCGGTTCGCCTCATTGGCGTATCCAAGATGTCTGTCGGCAAGACGCTCCACCCAAAGAGAGTCGCTGCAATTCTTCTCCCATCCCCTGGACAAAGTGTACTCAAACGCCTGAAGATTGACGTCCAGTCCCTCAAGGGTACAACCTACGCCAGAGCACTCTCCCGGCGCCTCCGTAAGGACCCTGTCCATCTTCATGCTTATGTCCTTGATGTCCCCGTTGATGACTGTACGGCCTCCGAAGTTGCCCAAGAACGACCAAATGAAATCCTGGCCATAGAAGTTCTCTGTCCTGCGGTAGATCTCAGTATTGTCGCAGTAATAATCGAGCATCAAAAGACGTCCCTTCGGCACTGGAGTGATGTACGCCTTGATAAGCTCCGGAGTCCATCGCTTCTCATAATAGAACATCCACGCCATCTGAAGCCAGACAGCCTCAGGGTCTATCTCCGCCATAGCCTCATATGTCAGTTTTGATGCCTGGGCGAGGTAATCTGCCTCCCATGCAGGAGGGTCCACCTCATTGAAAAGATCAACGCCGTAAATGTGGCAATCTTTTCCATAAAGCTTCTTCTGGGCCTTCAGGAACGCCTTCTGTATCTGCCTGTAAAGGGTATCGGAAGGGTTAAGGTACCATGTGAAGCAATCTTTAGGGAAGCCGGCCCAGTCCGAGAGCATGTGCATGTCGGCGTCCGGATAGACATCCTTGAGGGCGGCGGGCACATGACCGGTGAAGCATGAGAGTATAGGGCGGATGCCAAGGGACGCTTCCCTTTTTATGATTTTCTTCTGGAGGGCCTTCTGGCCGTCAAGCCACGAGTAAGGCAGAGGAGAGTCCCACTTGTCGACGTTTGTCATCCTATGCCAGGAAAGATATGCGGGGCCGACGAAATATTCCCTGATCTGCTGCTCGCTAAGGCCGAACTGCTTCCAGACATCGAGCCACACAGACTCCTGCCCAGTGTTCGCGAGGGCCATGTTCACGCCATTAAGGGCCATCCAGTCTATCATGCGCTCCCACTCTTCCCACTTGAACCAGTCAAGGCTGTAGCCGTAGGTGCAATAATTAAGGAAGAAGCGATTCTTGAGCACTGACTTCCTTGTCACGCTCTCCGTAGGTAAAGGAAGAGTCTGGGGAAGGATCACATTGTCGTAAGAATATGGCGTAACAGTGACATGGCACCAGTCTCGAAGGTAATCGCCGGGTCCCAGGGCAAGGGGATTGGCGGTCGGGCCGCTGATTAAAGGTCTGCCGTTCGCGCTGGAGAGAGTATAGAAATCAACGCTGGCGGCGGGGTGCTTGACGATATTAAAGTCAACGCTCTGGGCAAGGACGGGGTTTATTCGTCCGGCCAGCTCTTTGGCGGCGCGCTCTTGAGGGTTTGAACATGAGACTGTTAACGTGGCTAGCGCCATGACAGAAGCAGCTGTCAGCATGAAATTAAAAGGAAACTTTCGCATAGCATAAGAAGGGTTACAGAATTTATGGCATGCGAATTTAATAAAAATCTTATTTTTATTGCTAACTTCGCAACTTTAAATTTTTGTAGAAAGTGAAGAAGATTATATCAATGCTTTTGGCCGCGGCCGCAGTGTTGTCGTGCGTCAAAGAAAAAGAACTCAAACAAGAAGAGGGTGACGATCCTGTAGTACAGGAAGAGGAAACCCTGCAAGGAATAGTAGCGAGCGCCCCTGACTTTGACATCTTTACCAAGACCATCGTCTCACAAAGCGGAAAATTCTCTTGGAAAGAAGGCGACGTCATAGGAATCGTGCCTACCGACGAGAAGACCTATCAGACGAATTTCGAGGTCAAGACCATCGGAGAGGACCCGAAGAAAGCCAGCTTTGACGGCGGAGCCTGGAAGCTCAAGGACGGAAAGGAATACGCCGCCTACTATCCATGTCAGTATGTAGTGCTCACCAGCGAAGGCGCCGCGGAGATAGACATGAGCGGCCAGAGCCAGAGCGGTAACAACTCCCTTGACAATTTCGGAGCATACGACTTCATGTACGCCCCGGCAGTGACCCCTCAGGACGGCAGCGCCACATTCTATTTCAAGCATAAGGTCTGCCTTGTCAGAGTCTTGATCCCCGTGACAGTCGCCGGCAACTACACTCTCCTTACGCTCAAGGCAGATAAGGCATGCTTTGGCCAGAAGGCCCTCATGTCTCTTTCCGACGGAACGATTACAACCACTAGCGTCAGCTCACGCATGGAACTCGCCCTGGAGGGAGTAAACCTCAGCAAAGGTGAGAATCTAGTGGCATGGATGGCAGTGCTCCCTATGAAGGGTCTGTCCTCATGCGTGTTTAACGCCGTGTTGACGACCGCCGACAACAATGAAGTCAGTTACAATGTCAGTTGTTCAGTAGACGAGTTTGTAGCCGGCAAAGCCTACAGTCTTGAAGCGGAGCGCGAGTCAAAGGCCATTTTCAGAGATGACTTCAGCTGGCTCAGCCCGTTCATTACCGACGACTGCGCTGATTTCGTGAACGGAACCTACCCTGACCTTCCTACAAGGATCGACGTCGGCAACAACAAGTCCGTCAACCTGCACAATACCTACCCTGACACCTTCCCTGCGGCTTTGGCAGCGGCTGGATACGCTGACGAGAAGGCATCCAACAAAACTATCTACGGCCAGGGAACAGCGAAGAACCCTTACCTTAAGTTCTGCAAGAACAACACCCAGACCGCTATCTCGTTCAAGCCGTTCAGCAGCAGCTACGACAAGGCGACAATCTCACTGGACTGGGCTGAGCACATGACCATCAACACTCTTGACGCGGTCAGCTTCCAGCTTCGCATAGAGGGAGCCGGCACCTTCAGTAACGGCACAAAAGAAAGCCAGCTCTTCACAGCGGCCCAGAAAGCGGGAGAGGACCCTATCTGGTCACATGCCAAGGTAGAACTTCTCGGAGTCAACTCGACGACAAAGATATCAATCTCAAGCAAGGAAGCCTTTGACAACAGCTACGCCGCCGCTGGACAGCACCGCTTCTATATAGACAATCTCGTCGTAAGCACCGAGATGGAAGGCTATGATGTCGACCCTGTCGTTCCGGCATCGGGCAGCACCGTATATGGTGTGGTCAAATGTGGCGACGAGCCTATCAAAGACGTCGTGGTATCCGACGGATACGAGGTGGTGACAACAGACCTTAACGGAGTCTACCAGCTTAAATCAGCAAAAAAGAATAAATACGTATTCATTTCAATACCAAGCGGTTACGAAGTAGCAAGCGACGGAGTCCTTCCTCTTTTCCACAAAAAACTCACTAAGAGTGCAAGCACGGTCGAAAGAGTGGACTTCGAGCTTTTCGACGCCGGCGACCAGACAAAGCACACTATCCTTTACCTCGCCGACATGCACCTCGCGAACCGCACCAATGACAAAAAGCAGTTCCGCGTGTTCACCGACGAGCTCGCCGCTTACAGAAGGGACCATCCGGACGAGAAGGTTTATGCCATCACCCAGGGTGACATGACATGGGATCTTTACTGGTACAGCAAGAATTACTGTTTCGAGCAGTATCTTAACGAATATAAGGAAGCTGTGAGCGGACTTCAGATCATCCACACCAAAGGAAACCACGCCCACGACAAGAACGCCACAAGCGACAAAGACACAACC
>JAKSJJ010000168.1 GCA_024398335.1 Bacteroidales bacterium
TTAACCCTACTTCGGTGGCGGCGGTGGCGGCGGCCTTTCCCGCGCCTCCGCATCCTACGACAAGCGCTGTGCGAAGGGGAGTCTCTTTCATGATTTCAAGCAGGAGCATCGCCACTCCGGAGTAGTCGGTGTTGTATGCGGCGAAGGCGGGCTGCCCGGGCGAGGGGTTTGTCCTTCGGGCGACCAGGTTGGTGGCTCCCATGAGCTCGCATTCGGGGCTGAGCCACGCTCCTTCAGCCTTCGCTCTTTGCAGGGCGAGGGCCTTGAAAGGGGCGGTGACGTTGAAGGCGTCATAGTCCCTTGCTCTTTCCCATGCTTTGTCGAAATCTTCCTCCTCTATGAGGTCGTACTCGTATTTCCCGCCGTATGCGGTCTTGAATAATCTCGGGCTCTGGGAGTGGGCCACGGGATATCCTATCAACGCGAATTTTCCCATGCTTTGAGCGTTAGCTGTGAGGGCAAAGTTAGTGTTTTAATTTTGCAAATTTATTTGTAAATTTGTCCGATTATCGAAAATAATTAAAAAACATCATAATGGAACAGAATTTTAACGAACAAGAAACCCTCCGCAGGGAGGCGTTGGGCAAGCTCCGCGAGCTTGGAATCGAGCCATATCCGGCTCCTCTTTATCCGGTGAACGCTACCGCTCAGTCTATCAAGGACGAGTTTGATCCGGAGAAGGAAAATCTTCAGGATGTCTGCATCGCCGGACGACTTATGAGCCGCCGTATCATGGGCGCCGCCTCATTCTCCGAGCTCCAGGACGAGACAGGAAGAATCCAGATCTACCTTAACCGTGACGAGATCTGTCCGGGAGAGGATAAGACTATGTACAACACCGTCTTCAAGAAACTCCTCGACATCGGCGACATCATCGGTGTCAAGGGTTTCGCCTTCATCACAAAGACCGGTCAGCTCTCGGTACATGTAAAGGAACTCACTCTTCTTAGCAAGTCTCTCCGCGTGCTTCCTATTGTCAAGGAGCAGGACGGCAAGGTGTTCGACGCCTTCGCTGACCCTGAGCTCCGCTATCGCCAGAGATATGTCGATCTTATCGTCAATCCTCAGGTGCGCGAGGTATCCGTCAAGAGAAGCCAGATCATCTCTACTATGAGGGAGTATTTCAACGAGGCCGGTTGCCTCGAGGTGGAGACTCCTATCCTTCAGAGCATCCCTGGCGGCGCTACCGCACGTCCTTTCATCACCCACCACAACGCCCTTGATATCGACCTTTACATGCGTATCGCGAATGAGCTCTACCTCAAGAGACTCATCGTCGGAGGTTTCAGCGGCGTGTATGAGTTCGCCAAGGACTTCCGTAACGAGGGAATGGACAAGACCCATAACCCAGAGTTCACCTGCATGGAGATCTATGTGGCGTACAAGGACTATAACTGGATGATGGATTTCGTGGAGAAGATGCTCGCGAAGGTCGCCGCCAAGGTCAACGGAGGCGCTACGACAGTGAAGATAGGCGAGAATACAGTGGACTTCGGCGGCGTATATCGTCGTCTTCCTATCCTCGACGCTATCAAGGAATACGCAGGTGTCGATGTGAAGGGCATGGACGAGGAGCAGCTCCGCGAGACATGTAAGAAGCTCAATGTCGAGATCGAGCCTTCAATGGGTAAGGGCAAGCTTATCGACGCCATCTTCGGAACATACTGCGAGGACAAGCTTATCCAGCCTACCTTCATCACTGACTATCCTGTCGAGATGTCTCCTCTTACCAAGCGTCACCGCACAGACCCTACCCTTACGGAGCGTTTCGAGCTCTTCGTCTGCGGTAAGGAGCTCGCCAACGCTTACTCTGAGCTCAACGATCCTATCGACCAGTTCGAGAGATTCCAGGAGCAGGCCCGCCTGAAGAGCAACGGTGACGACGAGGCTATGTTCATCGATATGGATTTCGTACGCGCTCTCGAGTATGGTATGCCTCCTACATCTGGACTCGGCATGGGTATCGACCGTCTGACTATGTTCATGACCGGACAGACTACAATCCAGGATGTACTCTTCTTCCCTCAGATGAGGCCGAAGAAGGTCGAATAAATCTTTTATCATGAGAAAAGAGCAGGTAACATCCGCGCAGAATCCGAAGATTAAATCCCTTCTGGCGCTTCAGGAGAAATCCAAGGCCAGGCGGGAGTCGGGACTCTTCGTGCTTGAGGGCAGAAGAGAACTGGAGCACTGTCTCGGGGCCGGCTATGTGCCCCATACGGTGTTCTGGTGCCCTGAGATAATTTCTTGGGATGAGCTCCGGGCCATCCTCGCCCTAGCCGGCGAAGACGCGGCCCAGGACGCCCTTTACGTGGAGGTGCCTTCTCACCTTTATGAGAAAATCGCTCTGCGTGGCGGTACAGAGGGCGTTGTCGCCCAGCTCAAGGCCAAGACGCATAGCCTGGAGAATCTTAATCTTCCTAAGGATCCGCTCGTTGTCGTGCTCGAGAGCGTGGAAAAACCCGGGAACCTTGGCGCCGTGCTGCGAAGCGCTGACGCCGCAGGGGCTGACGCTGTCATCGTGTGCGACCCCCTGACGGATCTTTATAACCCGAATCTGCTGCGCTCCAGCCTAGGCGGAATCTTCACGGTGCCTTGCGCCGCCGCGTCCTCCGCCCAGACTATCGCTTTCTTGAAGAAGAGGGGAGTCAAGATTCTATCCGCCCAGCTTCAGGACTCGTCATGGTATTATGACACCCCGATGACTGGCGGCACGGCTATTGTCATAGGCACGGAGGCGACAGGTCTCACTCAGATCTGGAGGGACGCCGCGGACGCTCATGTCAAGATCCCTATGCTCGGGAAACTCGACTCTCTGAACGCCTCCGTTTCGGCTGCTATCCTCCTTGTCGAGGCCGTACGTCAGAGACATAGTAAAGAGAAACAGTTATGATAAGAGAGAAAAAATGGGAACTTAAACCCGCCTGCGACGCTGAGGCCGCCAGCCGCTTGTCCGCTGAACTGGGCATTGACCCGGTCCTTGGTAAGCTGCTGGTCCAGCGAGGTGTGCGCACCTTCCAGCAGGCGAGGGATTTCTTCCGCCCTTCTCTTGATAATCTTCACGATCCGTTCCTGATGAAGGATATGGACGAGGCTGTGGAGCGTCTGCGAAGCGCCATCGTGGAGGGCGAGAAGATATTGATATACGGAGACTACGACGTCGATGGTACGACCGCGGTGTCGCTGGTCTATTCTTTCCTCAGAAAGATCACCTCTAACATAGACTTCTACGTTCCTGACAGGTACGATGAAGGCTATGGCGTGTCCTACAAGGGCATAGACTGGGCTGTGGATAAGGGCTTCACACTCATCATCACTCTCGACTGCGGCATCAAGGCTACCGAGAAGGTGCTCTACGCCGCCTCCAGGGGAGTGGACATGATCATATGTGACCACCACCTCCCTGAGGACACCTTGCCTCAGGCCGTGGCTGTGCTTGACCCTAAAAGAGAAGACTGCCACTATCCTTTCGATGACCTGAGCGGCTGCGGTGTGGGATTCAAGCTTGTGCAGGCCTACTCTCAGAGATATGGCATAGCCTTCGACGAGATCCGTCCTCTGCTTGACCTGCTTGTCGTGAGTATCGCATCTGACCTCGTGTCTGTAACGGGAGAGAACAGGGTGCTCGCTCACTTCGGCCTCAAGCAGCTCAATGAGAACCCTCGCAAGGGCCTTCAGGCCATGATCACCCTGTCCGACCTCGACCCTACCCACATCACCATCGACGACATTGTCTTCAAGATCGGCCCTCGTATCAACGCCGCCGGCCGAATGGAGTCCGGAAGGGTCGCCGTGGAGCTTCTGACCTCTATGGATGACGTGACGGCGATGAGGCTTGGTAACGAGATCAATGAGCACAACAACGAGCGTAAGAGCATAGACAGGGAAATCACGC
>JAKSJJ010000169.1 GCA_024398335.1 Bacteroidales bacterium
AGAACTGTCGGCTCGTCGAAACGCTCGTCGAAGTTCTTGACCATGTCCACGGTATTCTTGTCAAGGTCAGCGAGGACAGCCTCTGAGATTTTCTCGAGCTTGGCCTCGGTGTAACGCATGGCGGCGGCTGAGTAGCCGTCCATAGATCCGAAGTTACCCTGAGGGCGGACGAGCGGATAACGCATGTTCCAGTCCTGGGCCAGACGGACCATTGTATCATAGATACTTGAGTCGCCGTGAGGGTGGTACTTACCCATGACCTCACCGACGATACCTGCGGATTTCATCGTGGCGGCGGAAGTGTCCAGGCCGAGCCTTTCCATTCCGTACAGCACACGTCTCTGCACAGGCTTGAGTCCGTCGCGCACGTCAGGGAGCGCTCGGGACACGATTACAGACATGGAGTAGTCGATGTAGGCGGACTTCATCTGCTGGTCGATATTGACCTGCTCGATCCTACCCGTTGGGACAGTCACTACATCCTGCTCCTCCATTGGTGTGTTTTCTTCGTTTGCCATTATAATTTATTTTAGTTGTTTACAGCTTATGGAAAATTTCAGACTTTGCCCGTAATGGCCGTTTTTTCGCCGAATTTCGCGAAAGTCCGCTTTTTCACATACTTTGCAAAGATAATGAAAAAAATCGTAAATTTGCAGAGAATCAAAGGAAAAAACATGACTATAAAAATATCCGAACAGCTCAATCTCGTGATCAACTTCGCGAGGGAGGAAGCGATGCGCACAGGCAGTTACGGCATAGCCCCGGACCACCTGATGCTAGCGCTTATCCGACATGGTTCAAACAAGGCCTGCGACGCTCTAAAAGAACTCGGCATCGACCTTCAGGAACTCAAACAGTTCGTCGACGCGAGAATATTCACTAACGAGCATATCCCATATGACGACCTGGACAAGATCGATTTCTCCAGAGGTGCGCATAACGTGCTGAGTTTCACCGTTTTGGAAGCCACCAGATTGAACACCGAAGTCGCTTGCGTGCAGCACCTTCTGCTCGCCCTTACAAAGGCTTCCGGCAGTTACGCCCAGGCATATCTTCACGACATGGGCATAGACTACGGAAGACTGCTGGGATTCATGCACAGAGAGGGCATGCTCGCCCCTGTGAGCGCCGCCGAGAACGAAGGCGCGGCAGAGATGTCCGACTCCTCGGAGGAGGGCCCTCAGACCAAGAAAGAGAGCAAGGAGCAGGAATCCGCCCTCGAGTCATACGGATATGACCTTAGCAAAGCGGCGTCCGACGGAAGGCTGGATCCCGTCATAGGGCGAGACGACGAGATTGGCCGAGTCATACAGATCCTGGGAAGAAGAAGAAAGAACAACCCTATGCTCCTTGGAGAGCCGGGAGTAGGAAAGTCGGCGATAGTCGAAGGCATAGCTCTGAGGATAGCCTCCGGCAATGTTCCGGCGGTGCTTAAAGACAAGAGAATCATTTCGTTAGACATAGCGTCCGTAGTAGCGGGAACAAGATATAGAGGAGACTTCGAGAAGAGGCTCAAGGCCATCATCAACGAGCTTCAGGACAGAGAGGACATCATTCTTTTCATCGACGAGTTCCACACAATGGTGGGAGCGGGCGGAAGTGAGGGAGGACTCGACGCCGCCGGGATGCTCAAGCCGGCCCTCGCCAGAGGAGGTATCCAGTGTATAGGAGCGACTACTCTTGACGAATTCACGAAGATCGTGGAGAAAGACGGAGCGCTTGACAGACGTTTCCAGAAGGTTATCGTAGAGCCGGCGGACGTGGATTTCACCATCAAGATACTGCGCCAGCTTCAAAGCGAATACGAGTCCCATCACAGCGTCAAATACACTGACGAGGCGCTTTGCGAATGCGCGAGGATGTCCGATAGATACATCACAGACCGCTGCCTTCCGGACAAGGCCATTGACGTGATGGACGAGGCGGGATCGATGGTCAGGCTGCGCAAGGGCAAGAGCGTAGGAGCGGACGAGATCGCCGCGGTTATTTCCCTGATGACAGGCATCCCTGCGGGAAAGGTGGCTAGAAAAGAAGGAGCGAGACTGCTCGGAATGAAGGAATCTCTCCAGAAAATAATCATAGGACAGGACGAGGCCATAGACACCATCGTCAGGGCGATCCACCGCAGCAGAGCGGGCATTCAGTCCCCTCGCAGGCCTATAGGCACATTTCTTTTCCTGGGCCCGACAGGCGTAGGCAAGACTCGACTGGCGAAGGCCATCGCGGAGGAACTTTTCGACTCCGAGGAAAACCTGATACGTATCGACATGAGCGAGTACATGGAGAAATTCACCGTCTCCAGACTCGTAGGAGCGCCTCCGGGATATGTGGGATTTGACGAGGGAGGCCAGCTCAGCGAACAGGTAAGACGCAAACCTTACAGCGTCGTGCTTCTCGACGAGATAGAAAAGGCCCATCCGGACATTTTCAACTTGCTGCTCCAGATCCTTGACGAAGGTCGCCTTACGGACAGCAACGGAAGAAGCATCAATTTCCGCAACACCATTATTATCATGACATCCAACGTCGGAAGCCGTGAGATAGAGGAATATGGCTCAGGACTCGGATTCGCGGCGGCGGGTAAGAACGTCCAGGCCGGCAAGAAAGGTGTCTTGGCGAAGGCTGTCAGGAAGATATTCCCGCCTGAGTTCATCAACAGAATCGACGACCAGATTTATTTCAACTCCCTGGACAAGGACAACCTCTCAAAGATCATCGAGATCGAGATCAAGGATTTGCGCGAGAGAATAGCCAAGGTAGGCTTCAAGCTCAGCGTCAGCGCCGCGGCCAAGGCGTTTGTCGCGGAGGCGGGATATGACCCGGCGTTCGGCGCCCGTCCGCTTACAAGAGCGATACGCAAATACATCGAGGATCCGGTTTCCGAGTTCATCATCGCCGACCGCATGGCCGGTGGAGTAAGCGGTTACGACGCCCAGGGCAAGCAGTCTCTAAGGACTATCAAGATAGGCTTAAGCAAGACTAACCCCTCTGAACTCGAGGTCCATATCTGAGATAAGTTCGTTGATAAGTTCGAAAGAAGTCTCTGACTCGAAAAGGGAGCTGATAGCGTTGTAATCAAATTCTTTATTCATAGCATCATTTGTTTTATGATGCAAAATTAAATCCCGCTTGTGCCAAACCACGACACAAGCGGGATTATTTTAATATTTTTTTAAAAAAATCGATTATTTCGAGATAGCGTCTGCCATCGCTTTGACCTTCGCGGCTCTGTCACCGCTATCAGGATGTGAAGAGAACCACTTCTGTACCTTTGACTGCGTAGCGCTACCACCTCCGAGCTCGACGAGCTTATTGAGCGCCTTATACATGCTATATGCGTCATGTTTGTTATCCACGGCGAACTGGAATCCGTAGGCGTCAGCCTGATATTCCTGCTTCTGAGAGAACTGAGCGCTGATGAAAGACTCCGCGAGATCGCCAAGCATTGACTGAGAAAGAGAAGCGACTGTACCGCCGACAGAAGATATCGCGTCGCGGGCGGCAGAAGTCATATACGCTCTTTTCATAGCGGCCTTGGTGTCCTGGTGGACGACATGACCGATCTCATGACCGATAATCGCGATAAGCTGGTCATCATCCATGACATCCATAAGTCCAGAATAAACGCGGATAGAACCGTCACCACATGCGAAAGCGTTGATTTCGCTGGTCTTATAGACCTTGAAATTAAGGGTAAGACCCTCAACCTTGATGTCCTTGGTAAGATTAGCGAGACGTTCAGCGTACGGTCCAGTAGTTAGAACAACGCTCTGCTGATCCATAGCGGCGACACTCTCACGGCTAAGCTCAATTATCTGAGCGTCAGTAATCGT
>JAKSJJ010000017.1 GCA_024398335.1 Bacteroidales bacterium
CTTGTCAATCTTGGTCAGGTCATGTATGCGGTCCACGCTGTATCCCTGTGGAAGGGCCTGCGCGAGCACGAAGATACGCTTGTCAGTAGGCTCGCTGAGCGCCTTGTCGATGTCAGCCACCTCAAGCTCTTTGTTGCCCACGAATCCATGAGCGCCCTGGCCTATCATACGGAGACCTTTCTGGATGGCCTCCTCGAGGCTGCGGCCGATATTCATGACCCCGCCCACAGACTTCATGCGGGAGCCGATTTTACGAGAAACTCCGTGGAATTTACCAAGGTCCCAACGAGGAATCTTACATACGATATAGTCAAGAGAAGGCTCGAAGAACGCCGGAGTCGTCTTTGTCACGGAGTTCTTGATCTCGAAGAGTCCGTAACCGAGTCCGAGCTTCGCCGCCACGAACGCGAGAGGATAACCTGTCGCCTTCGACGCCAAAGCTGATGAACGGCTGAGGCGGGCGTTGACCTCGATGACTCTGTACTCCATTGAATCGGGGTCGTATGCGTACTGCACGTTACACTCTCCCACGATTCCCAAATGGCGTACAATCTTGATAGCCAGCTCTCTAAGATAATAATAATCTTTATTTGAAAGGGTCTGTGAAGGAGCCACGACTATACTCTCGCCCGTGTGGATGCCGAGAGGGTCGAGGTTCTCCATGTTACATACCGTGATACAGTTGTCGTACGCGTCACGTACCACCTCGTACTCGATTTCCTTCCATCCCTTGAGAGACTTCTCGATAAGCACCTGAGGAGAAAACGCGAAAGCCTTGGTACATACCTCCTCAAGCTGATCCATATTATCCACGAATCCCGAACCGAGTCCGCCAAGAGCGTATGCGGCTCTGACAATAAGAGGGAATCCAAGGTCAGAGGCGGCCTTCTTGACCTGCTCCATATCTGTGGCAGGGTGAGAAGAAATGGTCTTGACATTGATCTGGTCGAGTTTCGTAACGAACAGGTCTCTGTCCTCAGTGTCCATGATAGTCTGCACCGGAGTACCGAGCACCTTAACGCCATATTTCTCGAAGATACCGTTATTGTACAGCTCCACTCCGCAGTTCAGCGCTGTCTGTCCACCGAATGAGAGAAGAATACCGTCAGGACGCTCTTTCTTGATAACTTCCTCGACATAATAAGGAGTCACTGGCAAGAAATATATCTTGTCGGCGCTACCCTCAGAAGTCTGCACGGTAGCGATATTAGGGTTGATAAGGACAGTGCTTATACCCTCTTCTTTCATCGCCTTGAGAGCCTGGGAACCGGAATAGTCGAACTCTCCGGCCTGGCCGATCTTGAGGGCTCCGGAACCGAGCAGGAGCACTTTATTTATGGACT
The DNA here is from genome assembly GCA_024398335.1 of Bacteroidales bacterium. GTDB lineage: Bacteria > Bacteroidota > Bacteroidia > Bacteroidales > UBA932 > Cryptobacteroides. The sequence goes on from JAKSJJ010000017.1 coordinate 1,344, forward strand.
TGTCTATCATAGTCTTGAGATGAATTCGTCAAACAGGAACTGGGAATCAGTAGGGCCGCTGGAAGCCTCAGGATGGAACTGGACGGAGCAGAAAGGAAGGCTCTTGTGACGTATGCCCTCGTTAGTGCCGTCATTCATGTTCACGAACCACTCCTCCCAATCAGCGCCGAGACCCTTTGGATCAACAGCGAAGCCGTGATTCTGGGAGGTGATCACGCAAGTAGGAGTCCCGACCATGCGGGCAGGCTGGTTGTGGGAGCGATGGCCATATTTGAGTTTGAAGGTGCCTGCTCCGGCGGCGCGGGCGAGAAGCTGGTTGCCCATGCAGATGCCGAAGATAGGCTTGCGCCTTTTCATAGCTTCGCGTATATGCTCGACTGTCACATCACAAAGTCCAGGGTTGCCAGGACCGTTGGATATAAAGAGACCGTCCCATTCGAGTGTGTTGAAATCATAGTCCCATGGCACGCGGATAAGTTCTATTCCCCTCTCCACGAAACAGCGAAGAATGTTATGCTTTACACCGCAATCCACGAGGACGACTTTCTTTGAGCCGCTGCCATAACGGATAACTTCTTTGCAGCTCACGATAGCCACCTGATTCTCCTGGTTAGGATCGGGCACTGGGAAATCCTTCTGTACTCCCTCCGGGACTATCATCGCCAGTTGGGAACCATTGTCACGAAGTTCCTGAGTCAAAGCCCTGGTATCGACGCCATAAATGCCCGGAATCTTCTGCTCACGCAGCCACTGATCAAGACTCTTGACAGCGTTCCAGTGACTATAGTCAAAGCTATACTCGCTGATTACTAAACCCCTGGCCCAGATTTTCTCGGATTCGAAGTTAAGCGAAATGCCGTCCTTGTCCGGTCCCTCATCAGGAACACCGTAATTACCGACTAGAGGATAAGAAACGCAAAGAATCTGTCCGCTGTAAGAAGGGTCAGTAAGACTCTCCGGATATCCCACCATGGCAGTTGAGAAAACTGCCTCACCATCGCATGGACCGTCATATCCGAAGCTCCATCCTTTGAATTCGGCGCCACCTTGAAGACGAAGCACCGCAGGCTTTCTATTGTTCATAGGACTCAATATTATATTAGATACGAAGGTACGCGAAATTTCGCTAAAACCCCTACTTTTTTTCGCGAACTTTATGGGAGAATGTCTGTGTAGGATATTTACCCGAGAAACATGCGAAACACATTCCTCCGCATGCGGGAGCGGAAGCGAGAAGATCCTGCTCCGTAAGGAAAGACAGAGAGTCCGCGCCTATGGCCTCGCAAACCTGCGGAACCGAAAGATTAGCGCTGATGAGCTGGTCATAGTCAGATATGTCTATGCCGTAGAAGCAAGGGCTGGTAAGCGGAGGACTCGCGATCCTGACATGGACCTCCACGGCCCCGGCGTCACGGAGCATCTTGACTATCTTTCTTGAGGTCGTGCCCCTGACAATGGAGTCATCTATCATCACTACCCTCTTTCCCTGGACAACCTCACGTATGGCGGAGAGTTTCATCTTCACGCCCATTTCACGAAGTTCCTGGGTAGGCTGGATAAACGTGCGGGCGATATAACGGCTCTTTACAAGACCGATCTCAAGAGGGATCCCGCTCGCCTCGCTGTAACCCATAGCCGCGCTCTGGCTCGAATCCGGAACGCCCACGACGATGTCCGCGTCTACAGGATAATTTCTCGCCAGAATACGGCCGGATTCCTTGCGGAAGCTGTGCACGTTGCAGCCTTCTATCTTCGAGTCAGGACGGGCGAAATAAATATATTCCATGGCGCAGATATGATTGGATCTGTCCTCGGTATAGAAATTACTTCTTATCCCGTGATGGTCGATACATATTATCGCGCCTGGCAGCACAGCACGTATAGATTCGGCTCCCACGATAGCAACCGCGCAGGTTTCGCTGCTGACGCCATATCCGCCGCCCAGACGGCCCAGCGACAATGGCCTCAGGCCGTTTTTGTCCCTGCACGCATAGAGGCGATTCTTTGTCATTATCAGGAAGGAGAACGCACCCTCCATCATATTCAAAGCGTTGACAATATGGACGATACGGTCCTCGCCATGAGGTTTTCGTATCAAGTGTGCCAAGATCTCGCTATCTGAGGTCGTGCGGAAAAGGCAGCCCTGCTCCTCGAGAAGGTCGCTAAGTTCCTCGGCGTTTACGATATTGCCGTTATGAGCAAGGGCGAAATCTCCGTTTTTATGATGAAAGTAGAACGGCTGGACATTATCCAGACCGCCGCCTCCGAAGGTCGAGTAGCGCACATGACCTATGCCCATGCGTCCCTTCAGGCTTGACAGCAAGCCAGCGTTGAAGACCTCCGACACGAGCCCCAGGCCTCGATGATTGCTGAAAGCCCCGCCATCGTCAACTGTGACTATTCCGCAGCCCTCCTGCCCTCTGTGCTGAAGGCTATGGATGCCGTAATAAATATACGAAGACGCGTTCTCGACGCCCCAGACGCCGAAAACGCCGCACTCCTCGTGCAAAGAACTATCTAAGGGATGCATGACTATCTGTTTTGCTGATGATCCAGTGAAGCCTTGACAAATGACACGAAAATAGGATGAGGGCACTCCGGCGTGCTCTTATACTCAGGATGGAACTGAGTAGCGATGAAGAAAGGATGCTCCGGCAACTCAACCACCTCGACAAGCCCCGTGCGAGGGTTGCGTCCGCTCGCCTTCAAGCCTGCCGCCTCGAACTGCGCGAGATATTTATTATTGAACTCATATCTGTGGCGATGACGCTCGCTTATCTGGAGCGTGCCGTAAACCTTCGCCGCGAGAGAACCCTCCTCCAACGCGCAATCGTACGCACCCAGACGCATCGTGCCGCCCTTGACGGATGTGCTCTTCTGGCTCTCCATAAGGTCTATGACAGGATGGGTCGTAGTGGAGCTGACCTCCGAGCTGGCGGCGTCGGTGAATCCCAGCACGTCGCGGGCAAACTCGACGACAGCCATCTGCATGCCAAGACATATGCCGAAGAAAGGCACGCCCTTCTCGCGGGCATAGCGTATGGCGACTATCTTGCCTTCCAGTCCCCTCTCGCCAAAGCCCGGAGCCACCAAAATGCCGTCCATGCACCCGAGTTTCTCCTCGACATTGGAGTCATCCACGAACTCGCTGTGGACATAATGCACCTTCACCTTGCAGAGGTTCGCCGCCCCGGCGTGGACAAATGACTCGAGAATAGATTTATATGAGTCCTGAAGCTCGACATATTTACCCACGACAGCCACGTGAACCGTATGCTCAGGATTGAAAAGACGGTCAAGGAAAGTTCTCAGGCGGGAAAGCTCAGCCTCGGGATAATCCTTAATTCCCAGGCATTCCAAAGCCTTGACATCCAGCCCCTCGGCGAGCATATTCAGCGGCACCTGATAGATAGACGAGGCGTCGATGCTCTGCATCACGCAGCCAGGCTTGACATTGCAGAAACGGGCCATCTTATGGCGAAGATCCTCGCTGAGTTCCTTCTCACTGCGGCAGACGATGATGTCCGGCAACACGCCAGCGTGCTGAAGAGCCTGCACAGAGTGCTGGGTAGGCTTTGTCTTAAGCTCAGCCGCGGCGGCGAGGTATGGCACCAGGGTCAGGTGTATGACGCAGACAGAATCCTGCGGAAGTTCCCACTGGAGCTGACGTATAGACTCCAGGAAAGGCTGAGACTCCATGTCTCCCACAGTTCCTCCGACCTCAGTGATGACGATATCATACTCTCCGCTCTCGCCAAGAAGAAGCATCCTGCGCTTGATCTCGTCAGTGATATGAGGCACGATCTGTACGGTCTTTCCAAGATACGCCCCCTCGCGCTCCTTGGTGATGACGGTATTATATACTTTACCTGTCGTGACATTATTGGCCTTTGAGGTGTGCATGCCCAGGAATCTCTCGTAATGTCCGAGGTCAAGGTCCGTCTCCGCGCCGTCCTCCGTGACATAGCACTCGCCGTGCTCGTACGGGTTGAGAGTACCCGGATCGATGTTGATATACGGGTCGAACTTCTGGATTGTCACCTTGAAGCCTCTTGCCTGAAGAAGCTTACCCAGCGATGCGGCGATAATGCCTTTTCCAAGTGATGAGGCCACGCCTCCTGTCACGAAAATGTACTTGACTGCCATGTGTAACTATTTTTGAGTCAATCTTTTATATTCAATAGGAATAATCTGCATGAAATCATCGCGGTAGTGCTCCCAGTCAGCGAGCATTCTGGCCGCAAGAGAAGATCCCGTGTGCCCCAGATGGTCTGAAATCATCTGGTGAAGTTCCTGCTCCGCGCCTGGAGCCTCGTCCATGAGGTTGATCTCCACGAGGTCCATGTTGCAGTAATAATCGAACTTACGCTCCGGATCCCACACATATGCGATTCCGCCGGACATACCCGCCGCGAAATTCTTACCCGTAGGCCCGAGCACTACCACGCGCCCGCCAGTCATATATTCGCAGCAGTGGTCTCCCACGCCCTCGACGACGGCCACGGCTCCGGAGTTTCTGACAGCGAAGCGCTCGCCAACCTTTCCGTTGACATAAAGCTCTCCCGATGTCGCTCCGTAAAGACCTGTATTTCCTGCGATTACATTCTCCTCGGCCTTGAAGTCCTCATTCATGCCCTTAGGCGGGAAGATTGACACTTTCCCACCGCTGAGACCCTTGGCGAAATAGTCGTTGGCCTCGCCTTCGAGGGTCATGTCCATGCCCTTTACAGCGAAAGCGCCGAATGACTGGCCCGCCGAACCATGGAAATTCAAAGATATAGTCGACTGAGGAAGACCCGCTGAGCCATACTTTCTCGCGATAATGCCCGCGAGCATGGTTCCGGCCGCACGGTCGGTGTTATGTATTTGATAATCAAGAGTCACCTTCTCTGAGAACTCTACAGCGTGGAGGCTCTGACGGATAATCTGCTCGTCCATCACATGACCTATCGAGCTTACCGCTCCCCTGTCCCAGTAACGGCTAGCCGAGAAACGGTCATGATAAAGAAGACGTGACAGGTCAACTAGATCATACTTACCCGGAGCGAGATTCTCATTAGCCTTGAGAAGGTCGGTGCGTCCAATGATATCTTTAAGGGAGTGGACTCCCAGATATGCCAGATATTCCCTGGTGTGCTGAGCCAGGAAGGTGAAATAATTCACGAGGTGCTCCTTCTTGCCGGCGAACTTAGCTCTAAGGGCAGGATCCTGCGTAGCAATGCCCACAGGGCAGGTATTGAGGTTACACCTTCTGTCCATAATACAGCCAAGGGCGATAAGAGGAAGGGTTCCGAAAGCGAACTCATCAGCTCCGAGCATGGCCATCACGATGACATCGCGCGCCGTCTTTAGCTGACCGTCAACCTGGACACGCACCCTGTCGCGAAGACCGTTGCGAACGAGGGTCTGCTGGGTCTCGGCGAGGCCTATCTCGGCGGAAATGCCGGCGTATTTAGTAGAAGACACAGGGCTGGCACCCGTTCCACCGTCGGCGCCTGAGATCACGACAAGGTCGGCTCTCGCCTTAGCGACTCCGGAGGCGATTGTGCCCACGCCGGACTCAGCCACGAGCTTGACGCTCACCGCGGCCTTTGGATTTATGCTCTTAAGGTCGAAAATCAACTGCGCTAGGTCCTCGATAGAGTAAACATCGTGATGAGGCGGAGGAGAAATAAGAGTGATTCCAGGAAGAGAATGGCGAGTAGAGGCGATTATCTCATTTACCTTATAACCAGGCAATTGACCGCCCTCTCCAGGCTTTGCTCCCTGGGCGACCTTGATCTGCAGTTCCTCGGCGTCCGTAAGATATTCCGCCGTCACGCCGAAACGTCCCGAGGCTATCTGCTTGACCTTCGAGCCGAGGCTGACCCCGTCCCTTACCGCCTTGTTACGCTCGCTGCTCTCTCCGCCCTCTCCGCAGTTGCTTCGGCTTCCGATAGAGTTCATCGCCTGGGCGATGCACTCATGAGCCTCCTGCGAAAGCGCTCCGAAAGACATCGCCCCGACGACGAAGTGACGCACTATGCTCTCCACAGGCTCCACCTCCTCGACAGGAACGCTCGCCGTCGGGGTCTTGAAATCAAGCAAATCCCTGATAAACAGAGGGTTCTTCTTTTTATCGATGAGCTCAGACCATGCCTTGAAGTCCTCATACGAACCCTTGCGCACGCTCTTTTGCAGCCCAAGGACTGTCTTAGGATTCCATGCGTGCTCGTCTCGTCCCGGGGCCGTCAAACCCTCTTCATGGAGTCTGATAGCGTCCTTCGCCACGGTGTCAAGGCCGATTCCTCCGATAGTGCTGCGCTGACCTCCGAAATAGGCGTCAAGCAGCTCCTGTGAAAGACCTACAGCCTCGAAAATCTTCGCGCCGCGGTATGAACGGATATTGGAGATACCCATTTTTGACATGATCTTCTTCAGACCCTTGTCCACCGCGTCGATGTAATGTTTGCAGGCTGAGTCGAACTCCTCCTGCACCTTATGTTCTTTGACAAGGTTGTCAAGCACGGCGAAAGCCATGTAAGGATTGATCGCGCTTGCTCCGTAGCCAAGAAGAAGCGCCATGTGCATGACCTCCCAGACCTCACCTGACTCCACGATAAGGGCTGTAAGCTCTCGCTTGCCCCTGTCCTTCAGATAGTGATGAGCCGCGCTGAGGGCAAGAAGTGAAGGGATAGCCGCATGCTTGTCGTCTATGTCCCTGTCGCTGAGGATGATGTAATTAACGCCGCGGTCTATGCTCGCCTCCGCCTCACGGCAGATATAGTCAAGAGCCTCCTTCAAGCCTTGCTCACCCTTCTCGATCTCAAAAAGAGTAGGGATCTTCACTGTGTTGAAGCCCTTGTAACGGATATTGCAGAGTATGTCAAGCTCAGTGTCAGTAAGCACAGGCTGGGCCATACGCACCATCTTGCAATTCGACTCGTCAGGAGTAAGGATTCCAGCGCCGACTCGTCCTATATATTCCACGAGCGACATCGCCAGTTCCTCTCGGATAGGGTCGATGGCAGGGTTTGTGACCTGCGCGAACTGCTGACGGAAATAGGAAAACAGATGGCCAGGGCGGGAAGATACGATAGCGGGCGGAAGATCATCACCCATAGCTCCGAGCGGTTCGGCTCCCTTTGTACACATAGGGACGATCGTCTTATCTATGTCCTCAGAGGTGAAGCCGAACATCTTGAGCTTCTGCTCATAATCCGCTACGCAGCTTTCGACCTTTCGGCCCGAATGAAGTTTTTCAAGTTGTATACAGTTGTTATTCAGCCATTTATGATAAGGGTACTCCTCAGCTAGAGCCTCCTTTATTTCTTTATCGAAATAGACTTTGCCCTCCTTGGTGTCCACCATGATGAGTTTTCCAGGCTGGAGACGTCCCTTGCTCACCACATCAGCGGGGTCGAAATCCATGACACCGACCTCCGAGGCGACAACCATCATGCCCTGCTTGGTGATAGTATAGCGGCAAGGCCTGAGACCGTTGCGGTCGAGCAATCCTCCGGCATAGCGACCGTCGGAGAACAGAAGGGCGGCAGGTCCGTCCCATGGCTCCATGAGGATGGAGTAATACTCATAAAAGGCCTTCAGGTCCTCCGAGATAGGGTTTTTGTCGTTGAATGACTCCGGCACGAGTATGCTCATGGCGTGAGGCAGGCTCATCCCGGACATTATCAGGAACTCCAGCACATTGTCAAGGCTCGCCGAGTCGGACATGTTCTCCTGGAGGATAGGCTTTATCTGGTCAATAGGACCGAGGACCTCGCTCGAAAGCACGGCCTCACGTGCCTGGATCCATTCCCTGTTACCCCTTACGGCGTTGATCTCTCCGTTATGGCAGAGATAGCGGAAAGGCTGGGCCAACTTCCAGTTAGGGAAGGTATTGGTCGAGAAGCGGGAGTGGACGATGGCGAGGCCAGAGGTGAAATAGGCGTTGCTCAGATCCGGGAAGAAGCGTCGCAACTGTCCGGAAGTGAGCATGCCTTTATATATTATGACAGTACTCGAAAGCGAGCATATGTAGAACTCAGGATCCTGGACTCTGCGTTCGATGCTTTTGCGAAGCTTGTAAAGTACACGGCCGAACCCTTCAAGGTCGGAGTCCTCAACGCCAGTGACAAACATCTGGCAAATGTGAGGCATCACTCCCCTCGCGCCGTCGCCGGGTACATCCTCGTTCACAGGGACGTCACGCAATGGCATGAGACTAAGGCCACAGGCGGCGACCTCCTCGTTCATTATATCAAGAGCGGCCTGGCGACGCACAGGGTCTTTGGGGAAGAATACTATACCTGTTCCATACTTTCCCTTCTCGGGTACAGGAATGCCCTGAAGAAGTATGAACTCGTGCGGGATCTGCACCATTATTCCGGCTCCGTCGCCGGTTTTATCCCTTGTCTCAGCGCCTCGGTGCTCCATGTTCTCGAGCACTCCGAGGGCGTCGCTTACAAGCTTGTGACTCTTGCCTCCATGGATGTTGACGACCATGGCGATACCGCAAGCGTCATGTTCGTATGACTTGTCATACAAACCACCTTCGTGTATTTGCATAATTTAATTAACTGAAAATCAGATATATAAGAGTTCCCTATACTTAGGAAGAGTCCACATCCTGTTATCCACTATCAACTCAAGTTTGTCGATATGGTAACGGATAGTATCGAGGAACGGAGCGACTGTGTCGTGGTATGCGACAGCCTTCTCCCTTTCCGACTCGATGGCGTTAGCCGCCTTGCGGGCCTCGACCATAAGTTCACAGTTCTTGCTGATGAAAGCGGTACGCTCCGCGATCTCCTCGATAAGCTTCATGTTATCGGCGGAAAGACGGGCGGCGGTCTCCTTATCAGTAATAGCGGCGAGCTTATAGACATTATCCAGAAGCTTGTTCTGGTAGTCGGTAGCCACAGGGATGATATGATTCATGGCGAGGTCACCAAGCACGCGGGCCTCGATCTGGATCTTCTTAGTGTAGGTCTCCCACTTGACCTCGTTGCGAGCCTCAAGCTCCTTGCGGGTCATCACGGAGCAGCTCTCGAACATCTTGATAGAGTCCTCTGAGAGGTAACTGTCGAAGATTACAGGGCAGCTGGTCTCACAGTCAAGACCGCGGCGTGCGGCCTCTGCCTTCCACTCATCAGAATAACCGTTGCCCTCGAAGCGTATAGCCTTACATTTCTTGACATAGACTCTAAGTACGCTGAGGATAGCAGATACGGTCTCCTTACCGCCTGCTACAAGAGCGTCAACCTCGGCCTTGAACTCCTTAAGTTGCTCAGCCACAGCGGTATTGAGTACGATCATAGCGCTTGCGCAGTTGGCCTGAGAACCTACGGCGCGGAACTCGAAACGGTTTCCGGTGAAGGCGAAAGGTGAAGTCCTGTTTCGGTCTGTAGAGTCGATCATGATCTCAGGGACCTGTGAAAGGCCTGACTTGAAGCCCGATTTTCCACCTGCGGCCGCGATGCTGTCATCAGTGCTGTTCTCAAGTTCATCAAGCATTGAAGAGAGCTGAGAGCCGAGGAATGAGGAGATAATCGCAGGAGGCGCCTCGTTAGCTCCGAGTCTATGGGCGTTAGTGGCGCTCATTATAGAAGCCTTGAGGAGGCCGTTGTGGCGATGTACGGCCATAAGGGTGTTGAGGACGAAAGTCACGAACTGAAGATTCTTCTCAGGGGTCTTGCCAGGGGCGTAAAGAAGAACGCCGGTGTCTGTTCCGAGTGACCAGTTACAGTGCTTTCCGGAACCGTTGATGCCCTTGAAAGGCTTCTCATGGAGAAGAACGCGGAATCCATGCTCCCCTGCCACCTTATTCATAAGCGACATAAGGATCATATTGTGGTCAACCGCGAGGTTACACTCCTCATATATAGGAGCGAGTTCGAACTGACCAGGAGCCACCTCATTGTGGCGGGTCTTGATAGGAATTCCGAGTTCTACGGCCTTGATCTCAAGGTCTTTCATGAACTCGACGACCCTGTCAGGAATACTTCCGAAGTAGTGGTCCTCAAGCTGCTGGTTCTTAGCGGCCTCATGTCCCATGAGAGTACGGCCTGTAAGAAGAAGGTCCGGACGGACGTTGCAGATGTCCTCGTCAACAAGGAAATACTCCTGCTCGATACCGAGGTAAGCGCTGACCTTCTTGACCTTAGGGTCGAAATACTTGCAGACGTCAGTAGCGGCCACATCCACTGCCTTGAGGGCTTTCAGAAGCGGCGCCTTGTAGTCAAGAGACTCTCCAGTGTAGGAGATGAAGATAGTAGGGATACAAAGAGTGTCATCGATGATGAATACAGGAGAGGAAGCGTCCCAGGCGGTATATCCTCTGGCCTCGAAGGTGTTTCGGATTCCGCCGTTAGGGAAACTTGAGGCGTCTGGCTCCTGCTGGATGAGGACCTTACCGGAGAACTCTTCCATCACGCCGCCCTTCATGTTGTACTCGAGGAAGGACTCGTGCTTCTCAGCAGTACCACCGGTCAAAGGCTGGAACCAGTGTGTGTAGTGAGTGACTCCCTGCTCTGATGCCCACTGCTTCATACCCGCAGCGACAGTATCAGCGATCGCCCTGTCAAGGTGGGCGCCGTTGTCAATTACGTCAATCATAGCTCCGTACGCCTCCTTTGGAAGATAGCGGAACATCTTCTCCCTGTCAAACACGTTCTTCGCGAAGAACTTGTCAGGCCTCGTTGAAGGTGCGGCGACAGTGACAGGCTTTTTTTTTTTTGTTTTTTCTACAGCTTTGAATCTTAAAGCTGAAATAATATTAAAAGGTTATATAAATTAAAAAGGCAACACCCCCGTAGAGGGAATGCTGCCGTAAATTTCAGTCAGTGGCGACGTGGACTCTACCGTATAGGTAGTCAAAATCGAAATATTTTGTTGAAGTCGTCATACCCGATTGTTTTCCACAAATCGGGATACAAAATTAGGCATATTATTCCGAAAAAGCAAGAACTTTTGACAAAAATATCCATGTTTGGATTTTCGGAATTAGTTTTATAAATTTGTAGGATACTGTGCGAAATAGTATAAAAAACACATAATAACACAATGAAAACAAACAGATTATCCGCTATCATCCTCGCGGCAGTGACAATTTTCTCTTGCGAGAAAGCCGTCATCGAAGAGCCGAAACAGGATTTTGTCCTCGAGGAAGGTCTTATCAAGGTCACTTTGAAGGCCGATCTGACCGAGGACACAAAGGCAGATCTCACTGACGGTCTGAAGGTCAATTGGGACGCCGCTGACCAGATCGCTGTCTGGGACGGTGTCGAAAAAAGAAAATTCAGCGTCGTCTCATGTGAAGGAGGCTCAGCGGTTTTCGAGGGAGTCGTAGATGAGAATACCACAGAAATCTACGCCACCTATCCTTACGACGCATTCGTAAGCGTCACCGCGGCCACAGAGACTGAGCCTGCCAAGGTCAACTACACGATTCCTAACGAGCAGGTCATCCCTCAGGGAGCACTCGCCGACCCTAAGGCTCTTGTCAGCCTGGCATACGCCGCCAACCTCGAGAGCGATCTTAACTTCAAGAACGCGGTTTCTTTGGTGAAAGTCACAGTAGGCGCCGGTGAGGCGGTAGGTAATTTCGTCTTCAAAGGAAACGCCAGCGAAAAGATCGTCGGAGCTGCCTCAAGCGTAGTCGGAGAGACTGGCGCATGTACAGGTACAGCAGTAGTACGCGTCAAAGGCTCCAGTGAGACCCTGCCACAGGGCTCTTACTTCATGGCTATCTCCCCTGCCACCTTCGAGACAGGTTTCAGAATCATCGCCAACGGAGCGGACAAAGCCATTCTCAGCACCGAAAGCAACGTAACTTTCGCCCGCAGCGCGGGATTCAACCTTGGCGATGTAGCGGCTAACCCTAAAGCCCTCGTCACTCCTTTTGTCATCAACAATAAAGAGGACCTTCTTCTCTGGGCCGCCAACGGTAAAGATTATATTGACGGTGAAGAGGTAACTCTCGCCGCCGACATCGACCTTGAGGGCGTTGAGTGGACCCCTGCTGAAAACTTCTACGGAATTTTCAACGGCATGGGTCATAAGATCTACAACATCGTTGTCCAGAATGCTGAGTATAACGCAGGCTTCATCTCTTTCCTCGGTGACGGTTCAGCGACTACATCAGCTGTCGTAAAGAATCTGATCATCGGTTCTTCTGACGGTGTGGCATACGACGGAGTCAGCAAGTTCGTCCTCTCGTCCCAGGATACAGCAAACTGGAGATATGCCGGAGCTATCGCATACGCCCATGTAGGTTCAGTGATCGAGAACGTAGTTAACTTCGCAGCCATCGACGCTCTTCCTACCAGCTTGAGCAGACATCGCCTCGGCGGTATCGCGGGAACATGCAAGGCCAGCGTCACTATCAAGAACTGCGTCAATTATGGAACAGTAGAAGACCATCAGAGCGACGAGCCTACCACCTCTAACAAGTGCGCTATCGGAGGTATCACAGGTTGCGCCGACGGAGCCGGTTGTAAGTATATAGGATGCGAGAACCACGGAGACGTAAGCAACTATTGCCAGTGGACTTGTTCAATGGGCGGTATCGTCGGCTCACTTTTCTATGCCGGCAGCATCCAGGAGTGTTCTAACTCTGGTAAGATTACTAACTCAGTGCTTTGTCTTGGATCTAACGGATACTCCGTCCGACTCGGAGGTGTTGTCGGAGCGCTTACTGACAACGCGGGTAGCGAGGTCATCAAATGCCACAACACAGGCGTCATCGACCAGACAGTAGCCCAGGGCAAGAACGGAAGCAACACTTGTAGCACGGCTATGGGCGGCGTCGTAGGATGTATCGCAAAAGACGGAACTGTCAAGGGTTGTACCAACGACGGAGCCGTAACCCCTACTACTGTCGCTACAGGCACTGGCTGCTGTATCGGAGGTATCGTCGGATATGTTACAGGCTGTAAGATTACTATGACAAAGGCCGATGACGGCACTGTCAACACCAATAACGGTCCAATCGATATAGCCGTGAACCTCGGAGCTACTTCATACGTAGGTGGTATCATCGGAGCGATCAAGAAAGAGGGCGGACTCGTACAGGACGCTGTCAATACAGCTAAGGTGTCAGCTAGCGCTAGCCAGTCAACCAAGATCACCTTCAATATCGGCGGAGTCATCGGCTCATCACTTGGAACAACTATCAACAACTGTAGTAACAGCGCGATGGTACAAGCCACAGGAGCCACCAATGACGCCACCTTCCAGATCGCCGGTGTCGTAGGAGGTACTGATTCAGGAAACAAGATTGACAAATGCGAGAACTCAGGTACTATTAGAGTATCTAAGGGATCTTCTACCCAGCGCGTGGGAGGTATCATGGCAGTGTTCGATCCTGATGACGCGACAATGACCAACTGCGTCAACAAAGGCCAGCTCTATGTATCAAGGGCATCTACAAACCGTGTAGGACAGCTCGCGGGTCTTTGCAACTACAACACCACCAAGGCTGAAGGCGTGACTATCTGCGAAGGCTGCGTATGCGCAGGCGGCATGAGACTCACAAACGAGATCTACGGCGGATATTCAGGAATCATCTTCGGAGCCTTCAACTGGAGCGAGAAAGCCAGCATCGCAGGCCCTATCACCGTAGGAAGCACAAGCGCTCCTGTCTCTATCCTCAAGGGTATCCAGTTCTACTCTCACAGCGGCACGCCTACTTGGACTACCTTCAACGTGGACGAGAGCAATGTGGGCACTCACCTTTACTCTCAGCACTACCAGACAGAGGGTTCTGATATCTACGGACTCGACGCCCAGGTAACCACGAACTATCAACTTGTTGACGCTCTTTAATCATCATGAAAAGAATTATCTCAATCATAGTACTCGCCATAGCCGCTCTGGTAACTCTCAGCGGCTGCGGCAGAGTAAAGCTCGAGGCTTACGCCGCCATCTTGGAGAAACAGTGCCCTATGTACCTTGAAGAGGGTTACTATATAGAGCATGTATCTCTAGACAGGGCCGAGAAATGCCTTACTCTCTCTATCAAGAACGAGAACCAGGGTCTTAACGATCTTTCCGGCAGCGTAATGGATATCGTAGGCGGATTCTCAAGCTTGTTTGGCAACACATACGTCAACGACCAGATTCTGAACGCCCTGAAAGGTGACGAGGAGACTCAGGAGCTTCTTGGCGTTCTTAAGAGCGAAGGTTTTGACTTGGTAATGGACATGTGCGGAGCCAAGGTCCGCATTGAAAGTTGGAAGATGTAAACTTCCTCCATTGGTATCGATAAAGGGTGGCCGAGGATTCAATCCTGGCCACCCTTATTATTTGTTACGCTTTCTATGTTCCGCGATTCCGGTTGACTCATTTCGTCGGAATCGCCTCGTCGGGGACTGCCGGGCTATTCTATTCTGGCCCTCTGTTCCCCGAGCCAACGCTCGAGCGCCTGCTCGAACTCAGGACGATATGCGGAGAATTTGTCCTTTCCGACGCCCTTATATTCCTCGCTGGAATAGCCCCAGCCATGTCCGCCCTTAGGGTAAACGTGGAGTTCCGTGCTGACGCCGTTCTCAATCAGTTTTGTATAGTACGGAATCATATTTGTCGCTGGCACGGAGTTGTCGTCCGCTGAAAGGACGATAAATGTAGGAGGAGTGTCAGGGGTCACGTGAGTATCCGGGGAGTAATATTCCAGGAGTTTAAGATGCTGGTCAATCTTGTCGTCCCACTGGCTGTCCTTTCCCAGGAGGTTATTCTTTGTGGAGCACTTCTCCCCTCTTCTAAGTGTGATACGAGGATACAAAAGCACAGCGAAATCGGGTTTTGTCACCGCGTCCACGTAAAGCACCGAGGCGAGCGAAGAAAGGTGTCCTCCCGCTGAGCCGCCGGTAATGCCTATCTGCTTAATTCCCCACTCGGCAGCGTGATAACGGCAATAGCGGAAGGCGTTGTGCACGTCGTCAAGGGGCACGCTCATGTGGCCGTTCGGCATCCTGTATTTAAGCATGCAGACGGTGATTCCCCTATCTACCATCCACTTAGAGCCGTATGCGCCTTCGTTGAATGATGAGAGGTGCTCGTATCCGCCTCCCGGAGTCATGATAACCATCTGACCGTTTGGATTCTCAGGGAAGTAGAAATCCATTCTGGCGTCATTTCCTACATTACGTCTTGAGCCTACAGCAGTGTTGGTCTCTTCTCCTCGGAGCTCATTATCTTCCGTAGCGGGCTTTGTGATCTGCACCCCGTTCTCGACTATGCAACTGGTTGTCTGGCCGTCCGGATACAGAAGCACTGTCATCGACGGGCGGAGGTCCGTCTTTGGCTGGAACTCAGGGTATGACTCCTGATATTGCTGAGCTCGGAGCGATATGCTCGTAAGCGACAAGGATAGCGCCACGAAGGCGGCTAATGACACGATTCTATTCATAACTATCAATTCAAAACTTCAATAATAGACTCAAATCTCCCGAAAATTAGTGATTTTACCGAACATCTACAAAAAAACGCCTCGTTTTATCTTGCGCATAAGCACAACCCTTCGCAGACAGCCCAAATTCCACGAACGAGGCCGTCTGGTGGCAGGAGGAGGGCTCCGCCACGAGGCGGCAGGCGCCCGGCCTCATGCTGGTGGGCCTCCGCGGTGCTTCGTCCCCCCGCCAGACGCGTCTGGCGGTACCCATTCATGAGGCCATGGGCG
>JAKSJJ010000170.1 GCA_024398335.1 Bacteroidales bacterium
CGCATGACCGCTACTTCCTCGACAGAGTATGTAACACTGTCATGGAAATGGACCGTGGCAATGTATATATTTATAAAGGTAACTACCAGAATTACCTCGAAAAAAGAGAGGAGCGCATAGCCAACTATAACGCTGAGACCGAGAAAGTACGCAATATCCTGCGAAGGGAGCTGGAATGGATACATGCCACCCCATGCGCCCGTACGGGAAAGGCTAAGTACAGAATCGACGCCTTCCACAGCCTCAAGGAAAGGGCCTCGCAGGTATATACCCAGAAGCAGCTGGACCTTTCCGACGTGAAGGAAAACGCCAACGCCCGCAGCGCTACAGGAACGAGGGTCGCGAGCGGCAACCGCCTGGGTACCAAGATTATAGACTGTAAGGAAGCAAGCTTCAGCTATGGTCCGGATGTCTATCTGGACAAGTTCACATATAACTTCCAAAGAGGCGAGAAGGTCGGAATCGTGGGCCGCAATGGCGCCGGAAAGACAACCTTCCTGAACCTTCTGTGCAGGGATTGGGAGAACTGGGACCCCGCGTCAGATCCCGAGGCTCTTTTCACAGGTTCAATCGAGAAGGGAGAATCCATCAACATAGGCTACTACCGTCAGGAGGGCATGAGCTTCGACGAGGACCAGACCGTGCTGGAGACAGTGAATGACACCTATCTGCTCGGCCGCTTCATGTTCCCGCACGATATGCTCTCAAGCAAGGTCAGGGTGCTTAGCGGAGGAGAGAAAAGAAGACTTTATCTGCTGACCGTTCTGATGAAAAAGCCTAACGTGCTGATTCTTGACGAGCCGACAAACGACCTTGACATCGTGACCTTGAACGTCCTGGAGGAATACCTCAAGGATTTCGGGGGCACGCTTATCATAGTATCCCACGACAGGCACTTCCTGGACCGCCTGGTGGACCATCTGCTGGTTTTCTGCGGAGAAGGACAGGTCAAGGACTTCGTGGGCAATTTCTCCGAGTACAGAGCCTTCATCAAGGACTACGAGAAGGAGCAGAAGGCCCTCGCGGCTGTCCAAAGCCAACAGGGCAACCAAAGCGGCAGCTCCGCCAAGCCAAAGACCGAGGCCCCGAGGAAGCTTTCATGGAAGGAGCAGCGTGAACTCGAGAGCCTTGAAAAGGAGCTCGCCGTGCTGGCAGCCGAAAGAGAGGAACTCGAAAAGGCCCTTAGCTCCGGGGAAATGAATGCCAGCGAGCTGACAAAGGCCTCTGAGCGCATCGGGGAGATAATCTCCCTTACAGAAGAAAAAGAGATGCGTTGGCTCGAATTATCCATCTAACCCCACATACCACCCTACCCAAAACAGATACCCGATGAGAACAGAAGACATACTGAGAGCACAAAACGAAAAACAAGAGGCCATTTCCACATTCATGGGAATGTTCCAGAATTATTTCACCCAGTCAGACCTGGAAATTGTCAGGAAAAAACTGGAAACCCTGGATATCGACGTTCTGAGTAACGCCCTTGGCTTTGTCGAGCTTTATAATCCGACAAGGATTTTCCTGTTCTCGCTGTTTCTGGGCGCCCTGGGAGTGGACCGTTTCATGATTGAGGATGGCGGAGTCGGATTCTTGAAATTATTCACATGCGGAGGAGCCGGCATCCTTTGGGGCCTTGACCTTCTTCTCATACAAAGGGCGGCGCGAAAAAGGAACGTCACAAAGCTCCAACTGGCTATCACCAGGGCGACAAAAGAGATAAAAGAGGCCAAAGAGAACGAGCGTAAGGCCGTACAAAACATACTCACCCCGGTACGCTAATCCCGCCACAACGTCAGAGCAATGGATCTAAGCACACTTAACAGCAAGCAAAAGGAAGCGGTATGCTCCACAGAGGGGCGTATACGCGTGGTAGCGGGAGCAGGTTCCGGAAAGACAAGGGCCCTGGCCTTCAGATATGCCTACATCGTGAATGAGATAGGCATCGACCCGGCGAATATCCTCTGCCTGACCTTTACGAACAAGGCTGCGCAGGAGATGAAAAGCCGTATCAGTCCACCGGGATACACGAATGACTTCGTGTGTACCATACACGGGTTCTGCGTGCGTTTTCTGCGAGAGGAGATCCATCGGATAGGCTACCCTAAGAACTTCCAGATATTGGACGAGGAAGACTGCAAGGCCTTGGCGAAACAGGTGCTGACGGAGAACAACACCGAAAGAAGCGTGAAGACGGTAAGGGACCTGCTGGATAAACTTGGCGGAGTGAAGGCGAAGGGAGACTACATCAGCAGTTATATCGTGCCATCATCCCCTGTCGAGTCACGCACGGAGCTTTCCCAGCCGGTACAGCTTCTTTACAAGCAGAAGGACAAGCTTTGCCTGGATTTTGACGACCTGGTGTTCTTCACAAGTCACATCCTTCATTCTTTCAAGGACGTAAGGGAGAAGTGGCAGGAGAGGATGAATTATGTCATGGTTGACGAGGCGCAGGACTGCAACTCGACTGACTGGGACATCGTGGAGACCCTCTCGGAGCAGTGCGGGAACCTTTTCATCGTGGGCGACCCCGACCAGTCAATCTACGAATGGCGAGGGGCGAAGCCGGACAGGTTCGTGGCATTTAACGCGGACAAGACCATCGTCTTGGACGAGAACTATCGTTCGACCCCGGGCATCCTTGGCGTGGCGAATTCGATCATCGTCAACAACCGCAACAGAATAGACAAGCAGATGTTCACAAGGCGGGGCGGCGGCGAGAGCATTATACATTTCCACGCCTCGACCGAAAGGCAGGAGTCTGAGTGGGTATGCACCGAAATCATCAAGAGGGTGGAGAATCAGGGCTGTTCATACTCAGACTTCGCGGTACTTTTCAGGGCGGCCCATCTGTCGCGGACCATAGAGCAGTGCTTCATACGCGCAGGCATCCCGTATGTGATGTGGGGCGGCGTGCGATTCTTCGAAAGGCAGGAGATAAAGGACTGCATCAGTTACCTCAGGCTCGTGGCGAGCGACGACGACCTCGCCTTTGAGAGAGTCATCAACACGCCTTCAAGGAAGGTGGGAAAGGTCACGCTCGAGCTCATATCATCGTATGCCGCGAAGGAGGGGTGCTCGCTGTATCAAGCCCTTAGAAACCACCTTGACGACCCTAAACTGGACAGAGAGGCCCTGCATAAGTTCGTCGGCCTAGTCGAGGAATGTCGCGTGAATATTTACCACAGCAGCGTGTGCGCCATGTTGGAGCATATTCTCGAGGTCACAGGTCTGAAAAAAGAGTACCGTGACGACAACGACGAGCAGCGATTGGAAAACATCACGGAGCTCGTGAACTCGATACGCACGTATGAGGCCGAGCACATAGAGTGGGAGTCACTCCCCCTTTACGACTATCTGCAGGATATCGCCCTTTACACCAACGCCGACTATAGAAAAGAGACAAACAAGGTCAAGCTCATGACCGTGCATCAGAGCAAGGGACTGGAGTTCCCTTATGTGTTCGTGATAGGTCTGAGCGACGGCATCTTCCCGAACGCCAGAAGCATACGCGAGCGTAAGAAGAACGCGTTGGAGGAGGAGCGCCGTCTTATGTACGTGGCAACAACACGCGCCCAGAAGTGCCTTTTCATGACTGAGTCCGAAGGCTACAACGTACAGGCCCAGCAGGAAAAGCTTCCGTCCCGCTTCATCGCTGAGATTAAGCGCGAGTTGTTCGTCACTGAAGGCGAGATGGACCAGGCTCTATGGTCACGTCTTCAGGACCAGATTCTGAATGAGGAACTCGGAGAACTTACCACCGCGGACGAGAAAACAGAGGAGGCCGACTCCATAAAAGTCGCCTCTATTGTCTCC
>JAKSJJ010000171.1 GCA_024398335.1 Bacteroidales bacterium
GGTCCTTGTCCAGCCACATCTGGTGTTCCTGGATGAAGGAAATCACTCTCTCGTCCAGGTCGTTCTTCTTTGCCCAAAGCATCCATTCCTGGACTGTAGGTTTGAAGGTGACGATGTTGAATCGGGACACAAGCGCCGGGTCGAGGTCTGTCAACTGGTACTGGTCGCCGGCGTTTACCGCTGAGATGACTCTGCTGCCCTCGGGAAGGGATCTGCCTGCGAGGCAGCGGTTCAGACAGAGGTCGAAGATGGCGTTCAGGGTCTCCGGTCTAGCGCGGTTGAGCTCATCAAGGAAAAGGACGATAGGCTTGCCGTCGATGGGGAACCAGTATGGCGGGAGGAATTCGGTGCGGGAGGTCTTTTCGTTTTTGTGTGGGAGACCGATAAGGTCGCCTGGGTCCATCTGCCCGAGGAAAAGGGGCACGACTTTCATTCCTTTCTTGGAGTAGAATTCGGTCAGTATCTCTGATTTGCCGATGCCGTGGTTACCCACGAGCATTATGTTATGGGTGGCGGGGGTGTTCTCGAGCAGTTCCCACAGCTCTGTCGTATTTACTGATATGTTCATATTTCTATTGTTATTTTAGGCGGTGAAGCCGACGCGGCGGGTCACTTTCTTTGTCTTGGTGATTGTCTCGGCCTCACAGTAGTCCATAAGCTTTTCGAGGCTAGGGTATTCTCCGCTGAGAACGTACTCAATAGTGCTCTTTCTCGCGATGTTGTCGATATTACCTCCCGAAAGTTCGAACTTCTTCGCGAGAGTCATACACTGCTCCATTGAGAGATGCTTGAGCTTTGACTTCCAAATCTTCGCTCTGACTTCCTCTGAAGGAGTGTTGAACTGAACTTTGAAGAGGAAACGACGCTCCATCGCGTTGTCTTTGCCTCCCATCATATTCCCGATGAGGTTAGTCGTGGCGATAAGGATACCGTCGAGGGTCTCCAGCTCGTTGAGAATGATGTCGGTCACCGCATTGAGCATCTGCTCCGCGCTGTTCTCCACGTTCGTGATTCTCTTGTTGAAGACAGCGTCAGCCTCGTTGAATGCGAGAATAGGCGCTTTCTTTCTTGTGCGTGCGAGTTTTCTATAAGTAGCGAAAATCTGCTTTGTCATCTTCTCGCTCTCTCCAACCCATTTACTTTTTGTCTCACTGAGGTCCACGAAATAAATGTCCCTTCCGGTCTTCTTCGCAATCTGATAAAGCGACGCTGTCTTGCCGGAGCCGGGAGCCCCGTGGAACACGACGGTGAAACCCTTCGGCATACCTTCCTCTTCGAGTCTTCCTCTGACTTTCTGGAAGTTCTCTTCCTCAAGGAGGCTTGTAAGACGCTCAATCTGCTCTTTCTCCGCGTCATTGTAGAACAGCTCCTTCTCCTTTATCGAGTCGCAAAGGATGAGATTCTTGTCAAGGTTCTGCTCCTCGCAGATAAGCTCCATATCCGCGAACCACTCCTTTTTCACCGCGTCGCTGAGGGCGAGCTTGTCGGTGTTGACAAAGCCGTCTTTATTGTCGAAAACAATAAGACCGCTCATCTGGATAAAGGTTCTCTCGTTGGAGATGTAGCGTTTAAGCCTCGCGTCATCTTCCATAAACTCCACGAGGTTCATAAGCGTATCGACCTCGACGCCGCTATCTCCGTGGCTGACATATCTGTGGGCGAGATAATAGAAAATTCGTCTTTCGGTCTCCGTGCATTCGCTGTTGTACAGCTCCGACTCGAAGGCTTTCTTGCAGAAGAGAAGCTGCTGATTGCCTTCAATGAGCTTGTCTATCTCGCTGAGGAACTTGATTTCGCTGATATGGTCGGTCCTAAGTTCGGACACGAGCATACGGAATCTTGTGAAAATGTCGTCGTTAGTAAGACCGACAGTCTTCAATGGTTCGAATTCGCAGTCACCGCTGATTGCTTTGACAGCCTCCTTTGTGACAGTGTACGTGGTTCTGTTATTGGAGTTCGCGGTAATGATGTTGTTGTCCACAAGCTCGTCAAGGGCATCGGAGAAGCTCAGGAATTCGATGTTGGTACAGCCAAGATAGTCGGCGAGGTCCTCGTCGTCACAAGGTCTGGAGTTCCTCTCCATAATATACGCGAGGAGGATAGCGCTCTTTGGGAGAATCTTGAAGCTCTCGCAGATGTGCTTGATGTCTTCAGCGCGCTCGACGCTGGCCTCCTCTGAGAGTCCGTCATTCATCACTTTCTTGTAAATACGGTTGAGGCAGGAGCTGTTGCTCATAACTTCCTCGCTCTCTGAAACGAAGTTTTTCTCTACGGGGGAATCTTTTCTATTTCTCAATTTTCTCATTCTTTAATGTTCTTCTGCTTTTATATACCTGCCCTTTTTCGTTTTCTTACGGAAATTTTAAAAAATTATACATATGCCGCAAGCACCTTCTTGACGCTCGGGATCGTCAGCTTCCTGATGGCTCTCTCCTTAATCTGACGCACTCTCTCCTTTGTCAGGTCGTACTTTTCCCCTATCTCCTCGAGACTCATCTGATGACATCCTATGCCAAACGCGGACAGGATTATATCCTTTTCTCTGGGCGGGAGCAGATTCAGCACCATCGCGATGTCAGTGCGCAATGACTCGCTTCTCATCGAGTCGTCAGCGACGAAATTATCCGTGTCCGGAATGACGTCGATAAGGGTGCTTTCGGAGTCCTCGTCTAGAGTCCTGTCAAAGGAAAGATGATTGCCGGCGTTCTCTTCCATAAGAAGAATCTTTTCCACCTCCGTCTCTGTTATCTGCGCGAGTTCCTCGGTGCTCGGATCTCTTCCGTTGTCTTGCAAAAATTCGCTCTTTGCCTTGTTAAGTTTGCTCAGGGCGACTATCTGGTTCGCCGGCAAACGCACCATGCGTCCGGAATCTGATATGGCCGCCATAATCTGCTGACGCACCCACCAGACAGCGAAACTGATGAATTTAAAGCCTCGTGTGGGGTCAAAGCGTCTTGCCGCCTTGATGAGTCCTATATTTCCCTCGTTGATAAGGTCGGAAAGCTCTAGCCCCGGACTGTGATATTGCTTCGCCACACTGACGACAAAACGAAGATTCGCCATCACGAGCTCATCCACCGCTTTCTCGTCTCCCTGCTGTATTCTTTGCGCCAACTCCAATTCCTGCTCCGGGCTTATCATCCCGAGCGCGCTGATGTCTTTCAGGTAGTTTTCTACCGACATTGTCCGTTCCGTGACGGACTGAGTAATCTTAAGTTCTGTCATTCTGTTTCTTTCCATATTATTGAATACCCCGAAGGGGTGAAATTCTTTCAAAAATTCTGAAAAATTCTCTTAATTCGCGTAAAATTCAAAGAGCGTGGACTTTTCATCACAGGTATTGTCTCTAGCCGCGAGGGCCGGGCGCATTCTTCTGGAGAATGGCGCCGAGATTTCTCGTGTGGAAGAGACTATGGAGAGAATCGCCGAGCATTATGGCGAGAGCAAGGAGAATTTCTTTGTCCTCAGTAACGGTATCTTCACCACAGGAGAGTCCTACTCCCACGTAGAGTTTATACCGATAAAAGGAGCGAAACTTGAAAAAGTCGTCCAAGTAAATCAACTTTCAAGGGATATCGTGTCAAAGGGCATCACTCTCGAGCAGGCCTGGCAGGAGCTCGACAGGATAGATTCGACTCCGGCGAAGCCCTATTGGGAGCAGCTTCTCGCGGCGGTGTTCGGGTGCGCGGGTTTCTGCGTTATCTTCGGTGGAGGGTTGATGGACTCGTTGGCGGCGGTTGCCGCGGGACTGATCCTATATTCCTTTATATTATTTATAGGTGACAGATTTCTCTCA
>JAKSJJ010000172.1 GCA_024398335.1 Bacteroidales bacterium
TCTACAGCGGATCCTGACACTGAGGCGAAGACATCTTATATCGGAGGTCTAGTCGGTACATGTATCAGCCCTAGCACCGCTGACAAGTTTGTCGGCTGTGTTAATAAGGGAAATATCTCCGTCAAGATTCCTGACAGCGTGCTTGACGGCAAGTCAAGAATAGGTCATCAGTATATCGGCGGTATCGTGGGAGCATCGGCTGTCAATACAGGTGACGCCATAAATATGTACGGTAACATCAGAGATTGCCACAATTATGGTGACATTACTCTTGAAAGACCTGCTGGCGGAAGCAACCTTTATGCTCAGATGGGCGGTATCTGCGGTTATGCCCAGTTCAACATCTACAGCTGTACTAACGAGGGTGCGATCTCTTATTATAACAGCAAGACTGTAGGTAACGCTAAACCATCCCTTGGCGGTATCGCGGGAACACTCGCGTTCAACGCTGAAAGTTGTACGAACTCTGGCGCTATTACACTCCACGGTCTTTTCAATAACGGTGGATCGAACACCTCGGCTACAGCGCTCGGTACCACTTATCCAAGCGTCGGAGGATGTATCGGATATGCCGGAACTAAATCAGAATCGATCTATGACTGTGTGAATGAGGGTAAGATTGACGCTGACATCTATGGCGCTAATTCAAACGGTTCGACCTCATGTGTGGCTGGAGTCATCGGTCACTCTATGTCAGCGGTTCTTGTCGTCAACAAGTGCGTGAACAACGGTCAGGTGACAGCTAAATCTCAGACCAAGGCTTTCCATTGCGCAGGTGTGATGGCTTACCAGAAAGGCGAGATTAAAGAGTCAGTCAACAACGCGTCTGTTACAGGTGAGCATGATGTCATGAACAATACCGCAGGCGCGAGCGCATGTACTTTCAATATCGGAGGTATCGTGGGCTACAACTGCCTGAATGTTCATGACTGCTCGACTACGGCGTCATCCGCTATCGTAGCGAAGGCTCCGTCTGACGCGCGTGTCGGAGGTGTCATCGGTATGCATGGCCAGGGCACTACCGCGGAGGTGAACCTCATCAATAGAGGTACGGTTCATTTCGAGAAGAATGTCGATTCTGCTGTAAGATTCGTCATGGGCGGTGTGACAGGTTACAACAATGTCGCGGCTGACGTGACAGGATGTGAGAACTACGGAAAGGTGACTGCGAAGAACTCTCCATCGGCTGCTCTTTCATATGCAGGTGGTGTCGTAGGTGTCATCAGAGGTCTTAATCACACCAACTGTAAGAACGAGGGTGATATCGAAATAGACGGCGGCGACATGACAGGTGCCGTTTATGCCGCAGGTTGCTTCGGCTACAATAACTCATCAGCTACTTTGAAGATTACAGACTGCTCTAACTCAGGTAATATTACTGTGACAAATGTGAAGACAACAGCATGGCTTACAGTCGGAGGTATCGAGGGAGCATACGCTAAACAGCCTTATGTCACTGGTTGCTCAAACACCGGTAACATTACTGTCAAGTGTCCTTCAAAGATGAGAGTCGGTGGTCTTGTCGGTGGTTCTGGTTCTACTCTTCAGAACTCAACCAACAATTGTACAGTAACGGTTGAGGGCGCTCTGGCAAGCTCTCAGATCGGTTCGGCTATGGGTTATTTCAACGGTGTAGGCCTTAACGGCTGCAGCTTTGGCGGTAACCTCAATGTCAGCAACTGCGCTGAGACTGCTTATATCGGAGCTGTATTCGGAGCTACAGGCGCTCTTAACGGAGACAGAACTTGGTCTGATTTCGTCGTTGACGTCAATGTCACCTCAGATCACGCCGCTACAAGCTACTTCTGCGGTTATCTCGCGGACAGCTCATATAAGCTCGGAACCGCTGAGGCTCCGGTCAAGTTCAAGGCTACAACCAAGATTAACGGTGTCGCTATCCCTGCTGTCCCTACAATGGCAGACCTGGTCGGCGTGCAGGCACCTCTTTCAGCAGGCGGTAACGCTGAGTTCGGACTTGTCAACGTTGTTGTCGAGTAAGAACTTCTGAAATAAAATGATTTAAGCCCTGGGGTTAAGAAAACTTCCAGGGCTTTTTCTTATATTTGCTTGTAAGAGTACACCTTAAGAATGAAACGCTTTCTTCTCGCTTTCGCATTTTGCCTAATCGCGTCGCTTTGTCTTTCCGCTCAGCGAAGTTATGATAATCCTATCATTTCCGGATGTTATCCCGATCCGAGCATTTGCCGCTCTGGCGAGGACTATTATATCGTCAATAGTTCCTTTCATTATTTCCCTTCTGTGCCTCTTTGGCATTCCCGAGACCTTGTCCATTGGGAGCAGATCGCGAATGTGCTTGACAGGCCTTCCCAGGTTGATCTTACGGGCGCCATGCGTTATAGCGGCATCTATGCTCCGACTATACGTTTTGATGAGTCGGACAGTACTTATTATATGGTAACGACCAATGTGAGCGGCGGCGGGAATTTCTGCGTCAATACGAAGGATCCTCGCGGCGGATGGTCGGAGCCTGTTTTTCTCGAGCAGGGCGGGATCGACCCTTCGTTTTATTTTGAGGACGGGGTGTGTTATATGGTGTCAAATCCTGACGGATGTATTTATATGTGTACGATAGATCCTAAGACAGGAAAGACCCTCAGCCAGAGCAAGCCTCTTTGGGGCGGGACGGGCGGAAGGTATCCTGAGGGACCGCATATCTACAAGAGGGGAGGATGGTATTATCTGATGATCTCGGAGGGCGGCACTGAGTATGGCCACATGGTCACAATCGCTCGCAGCCGTGACATTTATGGCCCGTATGAGGCTAATCCGGCGAACCCTATTCTTACTCATCGCGACCAGTCCACGCAGTCGAGTCCTATACAGGCCACGGGGCATTCGGACTTGGTGCAGGCTCCTGACGGGTCATGGTATCTTGTGTGCCTTGGCATTCGTCCTCAGGCGGGTCAGAATCATCTTCTTGGGCGTGAGACTTTCCTGGCTCCGGTTCAGTGGGGAAGTGACGGCTGGCCTATAGTGAACGGTACGGGGACCATTGATTTAAAGATGAGCGCTCATTTGCCGGCGTGGGCTCCGCTGCCTCAGGAGGATAGCGTGGAGCGCTTTGGCGAGAGTCTTCTCGGGGCGCAGTGGGTTCATGTGCGTAATCCTCATCAGGAGAATTATGAGCATACATCGGATGGTCTGAGGCTTCATGGTACGGCGGCGGGTCTGGACTCTACTGATGATAGTCCGTCGATGGTTCTTCGCCGGCAGCGTGACATCAATTGTGACGCTACCGTCTGCCTGTCTTTGACTTCGGCGGCGAAGGGGGATGAGGCTGGTTTGAGCGTTTTCCTTGATGCCGGGAAGCATTATGACATTTTCCTGAGAAAGGGCTTGTTTTCAAAAAAGATCGTCGTTCGTTATCGTCTTGATAATCTGACTCATATTGAGAAGGAGGTCAGGGTCCGTGGAGCGAAGGAAGTGCTTTTGCGTGTTCATTGTGAGGCGGAGAATTATACCTTCCAATATTCGCTTGATAAGGGAGCGGACTTTGTCTCTTTGGGGTCAATGGGCACTCGTTATCTCAGTGAGGAGGTGCAGGGCGGCTTCACCGGTTGCTTCTTCGGCCTTTACTGCTTCTCGCCTCGCTCCCAGGCCCTCGCCACCTTCCGCTCCTTTGAGTATAACCGGTTTTGAGAAAAAATGTGCGAAATTGCCTCTATCGCACATTTTTATGTTTCCAGACACAGTAAAATGCGCGAAAAGCCCTTTACATGCCCATAAACGGGAGAATAATATAATTG
>JAKSJJ010000173.1 GCA_024398335.1 Bacteroidales bacterium
GGCAGCAGGGACAATAGGCTCTTCGGCCCAAAGCCGAAGGGCCTTTGTCCGCGGAGCCGTCTGCGAGGAAGATTCGTCAGCGGTTGTGGTCCAGGCTGTGGTGCAGCTTCTAAGCCCAAAGGACAACGCCTCAGTAGAGGCCGTTACCACCGACGCTGAAGGCCGATTTGAGCTTAACGCGCCTGTCGGAGGATATATTCTGAAAATCTCCCAATTAGGATTCAAGCCATACACACGGGACCTTACCCTGTCCGGCCCCGCGATTGACCTTGGAATGATTAACCTGAGTCTTGACGCTATGCTGCTAGAAGGAGCCATCGTATCAGATAAGGCGGACCCTGTCAAGGTCGTTGGCGACACGGTCGTCTATAACGCCGCCGCCCTACTAGTGGAAGAGGACGCCACGCTGGATGAGCTTTTGAAGAAAATTCCTGGTCTGGAGGTCAGTCCTGACGGAGCCGTAAGTCTCAATGGACGGCCAATAACCCAGTTATACATAGGCGGAAAGCGCTTTTTCGGAGGTGACATAAAAGCGGCGCTGAAGAATCTCGAGGCACGTATGGTGGAGAATGTCAAGGCGTATGACAGGGACTCGGACTTTACCCGCATCACAGGCATTGACGACGGAGAGAAAGAGCCGGTGCTGGACCTTACTGTCAAGAAACATCTCATGGGGGCATGGCAGAACAACGTCAGCGTAGCGGGCGGTACAAGCCAGAGATATTCCCTCAGGGCCGCCTCCAACAAGATAGACAAGAAGAATCAGACCTCGATCATTCTCAGCCGTAACAACCTTGTCCAGCCGGCGGGCATTTCCTCGACTGGACAGTCACAGATAGGCTCCGCAGGCTCTGGCGACCGTACATACACAGAGGCCGGAGTCTCTTTTTCGAAGGATCTTCAAAAGGGCGAGATAGGCGGACATCTTCAATACTCGGGAACTGACAGATTCACGGACGCTGACCTTTATTCCCAGGTTTTTAACGCATCGAGCTCGACTTACAATCACGGAAACAGTGTCACTGACTCCCACCGCTATGAGGCAAAGGGCGATTTGACTTTTGAATGGAAACCGGACAAGAGCGTGACTATTTTCCTCAAGCCCACCTTCAACTATAATTTCACGGGCAGCAGTAACGATTACATCAGCGGCTCATATCGCTTCCCTAACGACTCGTCGGTAATCAATAACGTGGATAACACCAACCGCACCTTCACGGACAGAGGCGAGGCTAAACTCACCTTCCAGGTCACCAAGCGTCTCGCGAAAAGAGGCCGCAATTTCAGCGTGAAAAGATACACGACATATAACTATACCGGAGAGCATAACTTCTACAGATTCAACACTTTCTATCATAACATAAAGGCCAATCCCGACTCTGTCCTGATACGAAAGAACTTCCTGGACAATGCTTATCACACCCTTTCCTCCCAACTGCAGTTTTCCTGGAATGAGCCACTTGGAAAGTATTTCCACCTGCAGTTTATAGCGAGGGCCGAGTATAGAAGAGCGACAAGCAAGAGGGATTATTACGACATCTACAAGTTCAATCCTGGATGGAGTTTCCCTCACAACGCCAGCTTCGCCCAGACCAAAGAAAGGCTGCCTATAGGCTACGAGAACATGCGCTATGAGCTTTTCTGCTCAGAAGGAGTATATCATCAGATAACCCCGGCATTTACGGCATCCATGCGATATGTAAGGAAGAAATTCAACGTCACCGCCGGCGTGAACCTCCGCCCGCAGTGGACCATCCTTGACTACTTGAATGAAGACAAAAAGGCTTCTCAAAGCCGCGCCTTTGTTTTCAACGCCGCTCCGACCATATCTCTTCGATATAACCCCGGATCAAGCGAGCACCTCTCCCTCACCTACAGCAGCTGGCCAGGCATGCCTGGAATATATAATATGTTGCCTGTGATTAACGGCAATAATCCGCTTTATATCCACATTGGAAACCCTTATCTGAAACCACCGTTCACTCATAGCATCAAGTTCAACTACAACTTCTCCGACGTCAAGAAAAAGGAAAGTTATGTGCTCGACTTGGGAGCGAATATCGTGGAAAACTCTATCAGCAACTCTACTATATACGACGAAGTGTCGGGTAGCCGTACTGTAACTCCGCAGAACATATCAGGAAACTGGAAACTTTCCGGGTCCTTTGTCTGCAACAAGACATTCAAGGGCACTAAATTCTCCCTTACAAATCATCTTAAGGCCGAGTATCAGCACGGAAAAGCCTTCCTGTACAACAACAAGACCCGCCAGGACGAGATCAATGTCATTGGCCGCGCGATGGCAAGGGAGCTTTTCGAGGCATGCTACCGTATCAAATGGGTGGAGGCGATACTATCTCTCGGAGGAGACTATACCTTCGAGTCGAGCCGTCTTCGTCCCGGCATGAACCGCCAACCATACGCCATATATGGCGGAGCCAACCTGACCTTCACCATGCCTTGGAAGATGCGCATCGGAGCGAAATACACCGAACTTTATCAGCACGGCTATATGTTCGACGAAAAAGGCGCCCAGAATTATCATCTTCTGAACGCCTCTATATCCCAGACCCTTCTAAAGGGAAAAGGTACTTTGCGACTTGACGCCTATGATATACTGCGCAATCAGGAAAACGTAGTACGCGGCTACTCCGCGACTTCCCGCAGCGTCAACACCTACAACGGTGTGAACTTCTATCTTCTGCTTCGCTTCACCTACCGATTCCAGACAGGATCAGCGTCAAGTAAATAATTATTTCTTTACCATGACGGAGCTTTGGACCTCACCAAGGGTCGCCTTGACTCCACCGCCCAAGACATCCTTCTTGAACTTGAGAATAAGATAGGTCTTGCCCTTCTCTACAAGCTCGAAAGCATCGGAAGAGTAATTCCACTCCAATGATCCGTGAGAGTTCCATGAGGTCCAGATTCCTCTGGCTGAAGCCACGTTGAATTTTTCTCCTTTCTCGTTAACGCCCATCATATCGACTCTTACGCTGTCATCATCGAAGTCATAATCCAACACCCAAGGGAAAACAGTAACGGACTTTGTGACCTGGTGGTTCTCGCCATAATTCTTCGCGTTATCAGAGGTAAGTTTCACAGTTACAGGCTTGTCTGAAGGAAGAGTGACCGTAAGATACCAGTCTTTTCCGCTCATGAGCTTAAGGTCAGCCACATCTGGCTGGTCTGCGACAAAGGTGTAATCGAATAGTCTGTAACGCTGGATCTTGCACTCCTGTCCATTGTAGAGAGTATCTGGGACATGGAATGTCGCTGAATATGCGAGTTTGTCAGACATCTTGATACAACTCGTAAATGACGGAATCATAGCCATCGCTATAAGCGCCGCGAGGATAATTGCTTTTTTCATGATAGTATGTGTATTTAGTTTAAGTCTATAACGCTGAAATCCCAAGCCGGAACTGTAACCATGAACGTATTCTTTTGAGGTGATTGAACCGCCAAGCACCTGAAGGCGTCGTCCGGCACATGGACACCTATTCTTTTCTTCTCGTCAGAGAAATTGACGGTAATAAGCAGAGCCTTTCCATCGCAGTCACATCTGACAAAACTATAGATGCGGCTTTTATCAAAATCGTTGCAATAGCCAAGATCATAATTGCCCGGACGCAACGAAGTCCTAAGGTCCATAAGACTCTTATATCTATTAAGAAGAGAAGCCTCACGCACTGACATGCCCTCCTGCACCAAAGGCCCGGCTCCGCCCTCTTTGTATGCCTTCGAC
>JAKSJJ010000174.1 GCA_024398335.1 Bacteroidales bacterium
GACAAATGTAAGGAATTAGGTATCAAGCACATAGTCAGAGGCGTAAGAAATATGCTCGACTTCGAGACAGAGCGCTCCATAGCGGATGCCAACAGAGTGCTCGCTCCCGAGATTGAGACTATCATCATCCCTACCGCCCAGGAATTCGCCCACATCTCCTCCTCCGCCGTCAGGGACATCATCAAGCACGGTGGAGACACTAGCGCGTTTCTTCCCGAAGGGATCCGTCTATGAGACGCTTAGCGGGCATATTTATTCTTGTTCTGCTCTCCGGCTTTATCTGCCGGGGACAAAACCAGACTTCGCAAGGCGACGACGCCCTCATCGCCAAACTTACTGAGTACGCCTTCTCGATTCAGGTCCAGCTCAGCATCCAGGACCAATGCCTTGAAACCGATTATATCATATCCCCATGTGAAGATAAGGCGTTAAAGACAAAGGTCGCCACCACCCTTTACAGGTATTTCTCCGAATCAAAACTCATGGGCGCGGAAAACGTAGCCGTGCATATCTATGACAAGTGGTTCCAAAGCGGAGAACTGAAAATGGAGGACGACATGGAGCAGTTGCAGGCGAAGATTTTCGCCGAGTTCAACCGCCAATCCCTGATCGGTGTCCAGGCGGAGCCTCTGACATTGAAAAACGCAGATTCGGAAGAAATCACGATGCCCAGCAAGGGCAAGGCCTGCGTGATTTATTTCTATGACACAGACTGCGCCAAATGCCGGATAGAGAGTGTCTTTCTTCGCAATGTACTTGAGAACCACGACTTCCCTATCGATTTCTACGCTGTCTATATTGGCGACAAGAAGGAGCAGTGGCTTCAATATAACGAGAGGAATTTCTCCCTTGAACTTGACAACACGGAAGCGTTTCTGCTGTGGGACGAAGACCGAAACCTGGAGTTCCAGCGTAAATACGGGGTGCTCACAACTCCGAAGATGTTTCTTGTCGGAGCTGACGGAAATATAATAGGCAGAAACCTTGACAGCAAGGCATTGGAGAAGCTCTTGAAGGATTACTTCGGCGAAATTGATTACGGGATGGAGGAGTCCAAGACCTTCCTTGACACTGTTTTTGAGCCTTTTGGAAGCGGAATCACCGCCCAGGACGTGATGACAAGCGCCCAGTATATTTGTTCCAAGACTCTTGAGCAGGGTGACACGACGCTTTTCCGCCAGATGACAGGCGATCTTCTTTACTATCTGACAAACCGTAGAGAGGAGGGTTTCCGCATGGCTACAGGTCCATTCGTGGATGAGTTCATCCTCGGAAAGGAGGATGTATGGTATAGGCAGAGCGATCAGCTGGCAGTTGTCAGCCTCGCTCATATGTTAAAGGATCTCACGTCCATCAACGCCATAGGCGAAAAACTGCCAGGGGTCGTACTCCAAGGAAAACTCCTGAAGAAAAACGATGTCATAAAAGACAGGGACGTGAAGACAAAGGCATTAGATGCCTCAAAGCTGAAAAAGACCGTTCTTTTCTTCCACTCCGAGACCTGCGAGAACTGCGCTA
The DNA here is from genome assembly GCA_024398335.1 of Bacteroidales bacterium. GTDB lineage: Bacteria > Bacteroidota > Bacteroidia > Bacteroidales > UBA932 > Cryptobacteroides. Next base: position 1,519 of record JAKSJJ010000174.1, read on the forward strand.
AAGAAAAATCGGCCATGGGAGATTTCCTGCGCGCCAATAAAGGGCTTAAAGTATTCCTTGTAGATATCGACCAGACTATAGAGCGTGACGACTCTATTCTCTATCTTTTCGACCTGAGTTCGACTCCGTATATTCTCGTAACCGGGAAAGACGCCCGCCTGAAAAGAAAATATTTCTCTATGCTTGCTCGATAAGAGAAGCCGAGTACTTACGCCATTTCTCAATCAGAGCAGACATATCCTGGGGCAGTTCAGACTCGAAAAGAATGTGATTCCCGGTCCCGGGATGGACAAATCCGAGCAATCTCGCATGCAAAGCCTGACGAGGACAAAGCTTGAAGCAGTTCTCTATGAACTGACGATACTTGGCGTATATTGTCCCCTGGCGGATTTCCGCTCCGTCATAACGCTCATCATTGAAAAGAGGGTGGCCTATATAGTTGAAATGCACCCTGATCTGATGGGTACGGCCCGTCTCCAGACGACACTCCACGACAGTGACAAAGCCAAAACGCTCCAGCACTTTATAGTGGGTGACAGCATGCTTGCCGTGATCCCCGTCAGGGAACACCTTGAAACGCATGCGGTCGTTAGGATCCCTTCCTATATTTCCGGTGATCGTGCCCTCGTCCTCCTTGATATTGCCCCAGACGATGGCGACATAGCGGCGATCTATTGAATGGACAAAGAATTGTTTCGCTAAATTGAGTTGGGAAGGCTCGTTTTTAGCGACGACCAGAAGTCCGGATGTGTCCTTATCTATTCTATGCACAAGAACTCCCATGCGCTCGTCCTGCGCGTCCGCTCCTTGCGAAATGCCAAGGTGAAACGCGAGGGCGTTAACAAGAGTTCCGCTGAAATGTCCGTGTCCAGGATGGACGACCATGCCGGCAGGTTTATTGATGACCAGCACGTCATCATCCTCATAGACGACATTGAGGGGAATATTTTCCGGCAAAATCTCCAATCCACGCCTCTGATAAGGCATTACAAAGGTAATGATATCACCAGGGCGTACGATGCAGTTAGCTTTCGCCACCTTATCGTTCACGCGTATATAGTCTTGCTTGATAGCGAGTTGGATACGATGACGGGAGGTCATCTCCATATGAGTGGCGAGATATTTATCCACCCTCTGAGGCTCCTGGCCGGAAGACAGCTCGAAGCGATAGTGCTCGAACATCTCCTGCTGTTCGTCCTCATAGGCGATCTCGTCCACTTCCGGGGCGAAGCCCTCGTCCTCGATGTCGAAGTCTCTGTCCAGCATAGGCTATTTCGGCATTTTTTCAGGATCCAAGGTCAGGTAAAGGCTGACCGATGAGCCCATGGTCAAAGGCATTGTAGTAGGTTCCGGGCTCTGACGATATACGACAGCGTCAAGAGAATCAGCGAAAGTCTTCACGCTATCATCGTAATTGAGTTTCTTCACATTGAGGAAATAATCGTGAAGCACGTCAACGGCGGCTGTAGTCTTAAGGCCCTTTACCTTAGGAACGGAAGTGACACAGTCCGAGGTGTTCAAGCCAGCGACCAGGTCGATGACAGTGCCGCTATTGAGTTCGGCTCCTGAGCGGACGGTCTTTCCGTCACGAGTAGCGCGGAGCACCCTGTTCGAGGCCTCGTCGGAGACATAAATCAATCGTCCGAGAGTAAGTCCGCTTGAAAGGATCAGCGCCTTGGCCTGTCTGACAGACTTTTCCGCTACCTGAGGCATAGTGACCTTTCGCGGAGTCACGGCGTTGACGACCACGGCGACACGTCTTCCCGGCTTGACCATTGTACCGGCGACAGGGTCCTGTCTGTAAACAGCGCCCTTAGCCATGCCTCTTACGTACACCGAATCAATCACATCAAGCTTCACTCCCGCATTATCGGCAAGCTCCGTGGCGTCCGAGAGTGTCAAGTTGGCGAAATCAGGAGTCTCTTTAAGAGAATCATGGCGAGTATATACTCTCAAGAACACCATGGCGGAAATCAGCAGCACGAGGCCGACTATCACCATAGCTATCAGGTTCTTCACTATCGCATTCTGAAATATTGACTTGGCATCCATAGCGAGAAGTTAATTCAATGTGATAAAATATGAGAATAATCCTTTAGAGAACATGACTACGCCCATGACAGCGATCACCACGCCCAACAACCTGTTGAACTTGATAATGGTCTCAAAACGGAAACGGGTACGCAACTTGGAGATTCCCATCGTTACAAAAAACCA
>JAKSJJ010000175.1 GCA_024398335.1 Bacteroidales bacterium
CAGCACCCAGACCCGTGAGGCGATATGGCCTCTTGTCAGCGCCGACGCCGCCGCATGTATCAATCCCCTTAACTGGAGAACTGACGACACTCCCGCAAGCTTTGAATTCAACGAGACTACGAACACCGTTCATATCGATCCCCAGACTAACGTCTTGCTGGTCGATACCGACGACCCGCAGTACTATCGCAGTTTCTATGAACTCGCGCCATTTTTCATCAGCGCGGGCGTAAAACAGGATAACCTACACCATTGGGATCTCCTGTTCTACGCCCGTCAGATTCACGACAACGCTCTTCTCAGAGCCGAGAACTACTTCTGACTCAACTCTGAAAGAATAGGGAGAAGCCATTGAGACGCGGCCGAGGTATGTGCTCCGCCCTCTCCGTCGGTGAATGTAACAGTGCTGCCAGTCCCCGCTGTCTGCATATACTCTTTCATCTTGGTGTAACATGCGTAAGGGACCACATCGTCCTGGGTCGAGTGATACACAGAGATATTACTGCCCGCCTGAGGAGTCCAACCCTCGCAAAGAGAATATTTCTTCGCGACAGCGATGAGAGCCTTATACTGAGCGGAGGAAGGGTCGAGCATCGAATCCGTGAGAATACTCTTGACGCTTGTCGCCCCTACCTTTGACGAAATCTCCTCCACTGTATAATTCTTCGAGAGAATCCAGTCCTGGACATGGCTCGCGAGAGGTTCCTTGAACATTTTCTTGTAGTCCAGCCCGAGTTTCTCGCACTCATTGAAACTGCATATAGTGATAGGCAGGTAGCCTACAGCATGAGGATAGTTGTCCGCGAGATACTCCTCCCAGATAACTGAAGGATCGAAAGGAGAACCTCCGACGAAAGTCTTCGTAAAGTGAATGTCAAGAATAGGATTCTGGGCGACATAACGCTCATTAGCCATTCCGTTGAAACCTCCCTGAGAGTATCCTATATTATAAAGTCTGGCGCCGACGCTCACGTTGACGGTCTTATCCTGGAGTATCCATCTTGCCGCGAGAAGAGCGTTGATGTCGCAGCATCCCGCCACTTCCGGATTGAGATATGCCTGAGGATTGGCGGCATCCTCTCCGAATCCGTTGTAATCAGGAATCACGACAGCGAAATCCGCCCAGGCCGCCATCTTATGGAAGTCATTTCCCGCGGTAGGACGCTCTTCATTCTTGCCAATGGAGAAATGGTTAGCGAGAACAATTCCTTTCACGCTTGAGTTTACTGCGCTGGCGGGGATGTACATGATAGCGGACAAATACACAATATTGCCCTTTGGATCAATTGAAGGATACATGAAAGTATAAGATTTCAACTGATCGCTACTCTTTGAAAGCAAGCCGGGAGCAAGCATCTTGAGCAAAGCCAGATAAGACGGATCGATCATAGAATCCAGGCCGCCCTGATCAAGGAATGTGTTGAAATCAGGGAATGTTCCTGTCTGCATCATCGTATAATGTGCTGTCCAGCTACCGCCATCGACAGTACCCATATTGTAGTCTTGTCCCGCGGAAACAGTCTTATCGCCAGCAGAGAACTGACACAGACGGCCGTTTTTATCATTACATGATCCTTCGACCTTATACTTTCCCTGAGGGACAACCACCGAATAAGTACCTTTCTTGAAAGCACCGCCCTCATGCGTCACAGTATATGAGAATGTTGAACCGCCTTCAGATAGCGACACAACTACCTCCGTGATAATATCTGTGCCCAACGTGAAAGAAAGCGTTCCGCCATAAGGCTTGAACTCCACCGTCTGGCTCTTGCTGTCCGCGGTTCCTACCTGGACATATGCACCTTTCGCGACAGAGGCTCCCTCCTCGATATACTGCTCGGACGGAATGGATATCTCAAGCTCAGAATCCGCGGCCCAGTAGCCTACAGCCTCGAAAGGATAAACCGCCTTGACAGGATAATCTCCGGAACTCAAATCGCCGATAATAGACTTTCCGTCATTGCTCACTTTCATAGAAACCGGAGCACCGAGGGAAGGATCCATGACAGCGACACTCTCCCCCGCTGTCCATGCCAGAGGAGCTTTATAGCTTATTGAAAGCGTGGTATTACCCTTAGGGTCATTTTTCGACGGTTCCTTGGAGCAGGAAGTGGAAAGCCCCATGCAAAGAACCACGGCAAGAGCCGAGAAAAAGAAAAATCTGAGTTTTTTCATATCTGATATTAGTTTAAATCCATTCAATTTCGGAAGTGTCAAGCACATTTCCGGGAAGCCCCGTCACAGGGGTGAAGATAAAGGAATAATCCCGCAAAGAGCGGTCGGCCATTTTCCAATGGCTGAAATCCGCTGGGCCGAAATCGCCGGAAGAGCCGTAAAGGATAACAGTCTTGTCGTCGTCATTTCTGGCCCACCAGCCGCCTCCCCATATCTTCTCGTAATCGACACGGAGATCTTTATGGTTGATGACCATCCCCATACGAAGATAGCCACGCCCGGTACGGACGTCGCCCGCTATGATAAACTTCGGGTACATCTAGCAGACTATTCCTTATACATGCCGCAGTGGCAATGGCCGGTCTGTCTGTACTCCTTGCAAGGACAGATTGTGTCCTCATTGTGAGCGAGAGGAGTCACACATGGGCAATATCCTGCGCCGAAGCGCTCCTTCTTACGTTCGATTCCCTTCTTGATACGCTCCACGACCTGGGCGTCATCAACATAAATGTATTTTGCAACTTCCATATCCGAAAAATATTTAACGGTCAAATTTAGCAATTTTTTCACATCCAGATATGTGGATATGAGAATAGTGTATATTTATCGCATACGATAAAATAAAGGGGAAAAGCTGCGCCTCCCCCTTTGGTTCACGGCCTTTTTCTATTGCGGCCTTGGCCCGGCCCTCGCCCTTTCCGCCCTTCGCTATCTTTTTGAGGGCATCCGATACTAAAAACGCACCGGACGGTTGTATGGCTTCCCCGCCTTCGCCGCCGCGACGAAATATCTGAAAAGGTCCGTAAATGGGCTCGCGACGTCTTTCGAGGCCATGGCCTCAGGATGGAATTGCACCCCTATGATAATGCCCTTGCCGTCCTTGTACTCTTTCGCCAGCGCCCCCGTTCTTTGCACCGCCTCCACGACTCCGTCCTTTGTCGTCGCGACTACGCTGAATCCCTGAGGCACGGCCTTGATGCCTTGATGATGAGCGGAATTCACGTCAAAACTCTCCTTGCCCCAGACCTCATAAAGGAAAGAGGCTTCCTTAATTGAAATCGTATGGCTGAACTCCTTCAAAGGGATGCCCCTGTGCGTGACATCTGTCTCTATCATTGAAGGAATATCCTGATACAATGAGCCGCCGAAGGCAACGCCGAGAAGTTGCTCTCCCCTGCATATGCCCATGACTGGCAAGCCTTTAGCCACCGCCGCATGCACTAAAGCGATGTCGCAAGTATCGCGGAGGCCCTCGACTGTCTCAAGCTCCGGCACCGCCTCCTCGCCATAAAGCGAAGGGGCGAAATCCGCACCTCCTGTCATAATGACGCCGTCCACTTTCTCAAGCATCGCCTCGATGACTGAAGCGTCCGAAGTGTACGGCAGAATCAGCGCTATGCCTCCCGCGTTGCGAACCGCCTGGACATACGAGGCGTTCGCCACATTCCTGGAGCCCGAAGGATGGGCGGAAATACCGATGACAGGAACCTTCCCCTTAGCATCCGCCAGCGAGGCGAAACAGAAGACAAAAAACACAGTCGTCAAGACGACC
>JAKSJJ010000176.1 GCA_024398335.1 Bacteroidales bacterium
AAGGCGCTTAAATCAACAAATCAGCCTCCCCGTCAAGGGAGGCTGATTGTATATTCGCCCACGTGAGCGGAATTGCTTCCATCCACTCTCACGATTTCTTGTGCAAAATGTACAACTTTTTTGCGCTTAATTTTAATATCTTCGCGTGGAATCTTTCATAATGTTGACTATGGATATTTCGGAACTCATAACGTTTAGTCAGGATTATGTCAAGGGGCTGGATGCCTTGATGGGGGAGCTGTCTGCGGGGGCTTCGGCGACGCAGGAGCGTGTGCGAAAGGTGATAGAACATCCGGATATGCATCAGTACGCGGCCTTTGATGAGGGGAGGATGGTGGGGTGCGCCACGCTTTGCGTATGCCACACTCCCGAGATGGTGATCGGCTTTGTCGAGGCTGTCGTGGTGAGCGCCTCCTTTAGAGGACGGCATTTGGGCAGAGGGCTGATGGAGAGGATACTCGCTGACTCCAGACGCTTTGGTGTGCAGACTCTTCACTTGACATCGAATCCTTCCCGCGTCGCCGCGAACGGTCTGTATCAATCTCTTGGCTTCGAGCGGTATAATACGAATTGCTATAAACTGGATTTATGACGCGGCACTCAAATTCAAATGATATCGCCGCCCAGGTCCGAGAGTCTACGGAAATAACACCTTTCCAGAAGAGGGTGTATCTGGAGCTGCTGAATGTTCCCTCGGGGGAGACCATTACTTATGGAGAGCTCGCCAGACGCGTCGGGTGCGGGTCGGCACAGGCGGTGGGGCAGGCTCTAAAAAGGAATCCTTTCGCTCCGGATGTGCCCTGCCATCGTGTTGTGAGCAGCGACGGAGGCCTTGGCGGCTACCTGGGCCATCGTGACGGACCTGAGCTTGAGCGCAAGCGGCAACTGCTGCTACAGGAGAAATCGTGTAGACGGAATCAAAAAAATCACTAACTTTGTTTGTTCTGTAAATTACAAGGAAATGAGAAACATCTTCAGACTTATCGCGCTCGTCGCCATTGCCGGTGGATTGGTCGCATGCGAAAAGGAGAAATCTAAAGGTTTTACTGATTTTTCGGGCGGTTGCGAGGCTGTTGACCTCGGATTGAGCGTTAAATGGGCGGATAGAAATGTCGGGGCCAAGAATCCCTATGGTGTCGGATTCTTCTTCGCATGGGGCGAGACCGCCGAGAAGAGCAATTATAGCTGGGCGAAAACCGGTGAGTACAAATGGGGAATCTACGATGAAGACGCGAGCCCTTTGTATGGGATGAATAAATATACGAGCAATTTCGCCAATGGTGACGGCAATTCAGTCCTGGAAGCTGGGGATGATCCTGCCACAAGGAACTGGGGCACCAAATGGCGCACTCCGACCGTGGAGGAATGCGATGAGCTCTGCACCAAGTGTACCTGGACCTGGGATGATGTGAGGAAGGGATATGAGGTCAAGGGACCGTCAAATGAGACTATCTTCATCTATGCCGGCGGTTACCGCGATGGAACGGAACTCGTTGAAAGTGGTGTGAGCTGCCACTTGTGGACCTCAAGCTTATCTACGATACAACCATCCCATGCTTCCGGCGTTTTCGCCACGTCAAAGATCAAGTCTGTCTATACTGTCGTTCGCTACTATGGACATAATGTCCGCGCTGTCGCGAAATAAAGAAGATACTAATTGGCTAATCTAGAGCATTATAAGTATGTCTGTCAGTTGCTGAGGCTCGCTCTGGGAGCGAAGGCTTCAGGCGACGCCTCCGCCCTTGGCGAAACCCCTGTCCTCGGCGACGCTGCGGGCGTTTCCGCAGCCCTGCGCTTCCCCTCGGGGGTGGACTGGACGGCGGTGATAAGGCTTGCGACTGAGCAGGGAGTGGGCGTTGTGGCTCTGGACGGACTTGACATCGCTTTTTCCTCCGGCCTGATCGAGGATTCGGATAAGATGCACATAGACTTTGACGCTCCGCTCGAGCAGATGGGGGCGTGGGAGTCGCTGATGTACGAGGCCATGGGCACGAAGATGTCTCATGAGACGGAGTACGCCCGTCATATGAAGGCTATCTCCAAGTTCGCCGCTATTCTCTCGGAGGCGGGCATGAAGATGATGGTGTTCAAGGGCTATGACATGTCCCGCCATTATCCTGTTCCTACACACCGCCCTATGGGGGATGTGGATTTCTATGCTTTCGGGGACGGGGATAAAGTTGACGCTTTGGTCGAGTCCCGGGGAAAAAGTGTCAAACGCGAGAATCCCAAACATTCGGTCTTTACCTTCAAAGACGTCACTTTCGAGAATCATAAATCTTTCCTTGACATCAAGTCTAAGCGCTCGGATCAGCCTATAGAGGACGTCCTGCAAAGGGTTTTCGCTCCGGTCAAAGACGAAAAGCTCGACATTTATCGCCCGGGGGAGACCTTCAATTTTATCTTCCTGCTTCGCCATATGCAGAAGCATTTCATGATTTATCGCTCTATCCATCTTCGCCATATCCTGGACTGGGGGCTTTTCCTCAAGGATGACGGCTCGAAGGTGGACATGACCTTGGCTTCTAGTGCTTTACGCTCCGCAGGGGTGGATAAAGTAGCGGACTATTTCACGACCTTGGCTCAGGAACTCACGGGCGAGGATTTTTCCGCATACATGATAGGTCCGGGCTCAGGTCAGGGCGCGGGCATTGGCTCCGGAGTGGATGAGGCGTTGCTTCAGAAGATGAGGGAGGACATCCTTCTTCCGAAAGAAGACGTTCCGTCGGGGGCGCTCGCGACCATACGCTTCCGAGCTAGGACGTTCGCGGCGCAAAGGTGGAAATATGAGCTTATGGGCGAGAATTTCTTCGTCCAGAGTTTCTTCTCTACCTTCCGCACTCTAAGAGATGTATTTTGCCGCCGATAACAGCATATAAACGCAGATAACCGCATAACTTCAATTTTATGAGAAGAAATTGTGAGGAGAGATTTTTCGAGATTTATCGTCAGGAGCCGCTAGATGTGGCCTTTTGTCCTTACAGGGTCTGTCCTATAGGGGCGCATAGCGACCATCAGCATGGCAAGATTACTGGCCTGGCGATCGATAAGGGTATTTATTTGGCGTATAAGCCTAAGCAGAACGGTGTCATCGAGCTGTGCTCGCTGCAGTTTGACAAGCGTGCGCAGTGGCATGTGGCGGGGACGCCGGAGAGCAGGCAAGGCGACTGGGCGGATTATCTGCGAGGGGCGACTATTCAACTCGGGGCTCGTTATCCGCTTCGAGTGGGCCTTAGCGGCGTGATCGAGGGTACTCTCCCGATCGGAGGACTGTCCTCGTCGGCGGCGGTGACGCTGGTGTATCTGAGCGCTTTGGCGAAGGTCAACGGCATAGTTCTCGAGGAGTTGGAGATGATTCAGATGGCGGTCGCCGTGGAGAATAATTACGTTGGCGTCAATAGCGGAAAGTTGGATCAGAGTTGCGAGATTTTTTCTCGTAAGGACCATCTCTTATATCTTGACTGTCAGGACGATAGCTATGAGTTGATACCTACTTCGCCTAATATGAAGCCATACGATATCGCGATTTTCTTTAGCGGTGTAGAGCGTTCTCTGGCGGGCAGTAAGTTCAATATGAGGGTGGATGAGTGCCGTAGCGCGGCGTATGCCTTGAAGGCTTTCGCGGGCATGGAGTACGGTAAGTTCACCCAGACTCATCTGCGTGAGGTGCCCGTTGAGGTTTTTCATCGGTACAAGGATCGTCTGCCCGTGA
>JAKSJJ010000177.1 GCA_024398335.1 Bacteroidales bacterium
TGACATGCCCTCCTGCACCAAAGGCCCGGCTCCGCCCTCTTTGTATGCCTTCGACTTGGCTATCTTATTTAAAAGCGCCAAAGATTCGATGCTCCACCAATCGTAGATAGTGCTCCTTCCGTCAGGCCCGCTGAAGCCCGCATGCTCCAATCCCCTCTCGCCTATCTCCTGACCCTCATAAATCATCAGTGAGGCGTCGTTCAAAAGCGCGCTGACAGCCAATGCCGCTAGCGCCCTCTGACCATTGCCCGCGAAATGTTCACTTGCCGCCCTTTTCTCGTCGTGATTCTCTATGAAATTGAGCATATCGCCCTGAATGTCCCCCAGACGCTGCCAATTCCATGTGATCTGCTCCGCGCTGCCGCCTTGCTTATATATACGGAAAAGACTGTCGTAAAGTCCTGATTTGTCGTACAATAGATCAAAGCCTACTTCCTTTATGTACCTACGATATGAGTCCATATTATAGACCTCCGCCACGAAGATAAGCCCCGCGAACTCGCCCTTTAACTTAGCGATGGCCCATGCGAAAAACTCAGGCGGAACCAGCTCCACCATGTCGCAACGAAATCCGTCCACGCCCTTGAGAGCCCAGAACCTCAGGATATCATACAGCTTCATCCATGTCAGAGAGACACTCCTCTGCCCGTCCCATGCCGTCGCCCCGCAGGCTGAGTAGTCTATCTTTCGAGTATCGGTCCAGTCGTAGTCGCACCAAGGATGGGTCGGGATGCCGCCGAAATCGTCTTTGTAGCAAGGTGAGACGTGGTTGGGGATAAAGTCTATGATAGCCTTCAGACCATGAGAATGAGTACGTTCAAGAAGAGCCTCGAACGCCTCCATAGGATCCTGCTCAGGGGCCGCGAGATATGGATTTATCTTGTAATAATCCGAAATGGCATACGGCGAGCCAGCAAGTCCCTTGACATACTCCGGACGCACGTCATACTCGTCGTACTTTCTTTTGCCATCAACGTCCTCGGCCAATGACTGTCCCACCGCGTGACGGACCACACCTGTGTACCATACATGACTGATGCCCAACCATTTAAGATATTCGAGGCTATTGTCATCAATGTCGTCAAGACGGCCGCTGCCGTTTTCCTTAAGCGAACCGGAAACCTTGCTCCCAGCCGTTTTGTTTCCCCAGTAGCGGGGTAAAAGTTGATATATTGTAGCCTTATCAGTCATATCCGTGCTTTTTAAGAGTCGCGAAAGTAATCATTTTGCTCGAAAAAAACATTTGCATACTTGGGCTAAAAGCAGTAATTTCACACGATTTAATTTTATTAAAAATGAGAACATCCCTTAAATGCGTTCTTTTCGCTTCAGCCCTTATTCTCGGCTCACAGCGACTTTCTGCCCAGGCGACAAATTATGTGATTGATCCTCAAAAAGATGCGGCCGCTTTCAAGGATGCGGCTATCGAGTGGCATCAGATAGGCAAAAACGCTGAGGCAGCCTATGTCCAGATTAATATGTTTGACTGCGTTGAAAGCATAAGTCTTGTAAGATATAAAAGCGCCTCACATAAGACAGACGTCGTCTCCTGCGAGGCGGAGGCAAGAAGCGTCACTTCTCTTCTAGCAGACAAGCTTGGAGCCAGCGCGGCGATAAATGGAAGTTATTTCAATGTCAAGACCCTTCGTCATACGACATATTATAAGGACAATGGCGTCCAGGTCGGGTGGACTGGTAATAAAGAGATGAATCGAGTCAATGGACTTTTCACCGTGAAGGGCAAGAAATGTTATGTCATCGAGCAGGCTGACACCAACCTTTTCGCCGCTTCAGCAAAAAAATACAAGGATGCTTTAGCGTCAGGTCCGGTGCTTCTTCAAAATGGCAGATACCCTGATTATCTGACCGTCGGCAGCGGAGCGAACCTTTCAGAGACAAGTTATGACAGCCCCTTCGAGCCTGACGCCAGCAAATCATTCTGGACTTATCGTCATCCTCGTACATTCATCGGCGTCGACGCTGCCGGATGGGTATATTACGGAGTTATTGACGGCAGATTCCCTGGCCAGGGGGACGGAGCGACAATCGCCGAGACAGCGTTCATCGCAAAGATGCTCGGAATGACCGACGCTTTGAACCTCGACGGAGGCGGCTCAAGCACCCTTTGGACAGCCAAGGACGGCGTAGTCAATCATCCATACGACAACCATAAATTCGATCATCAAGGAGAACGAGAAGTACCGAATGTCGTAGTCGTCTACTAGTGAAGATAACCCTTTAATTGTGAGAGAGATATGAAAAAGAGTAGATTATTTTCGGCGCTTGCGCCCCTTTGCCTCGCGCTTTCGTGCATGACCTTTTCTGTGAGCTCATGTATCGACCTTGACCCTTCTTATCCCTGGGATGAGAAACTTCCGCTCCCGAAGCCTGACGACCCGACTCCGGATAAACCGGACAATCCTGGCGACAATCCCGGCTCAGGCGATGAGATCCCTACCGTTGACGAGACCCTTGAGATTCCTCAGCTTGTCTTCCCCGCCCCGGCGAACACTGGCTTCCAGAGAGTCGCCTATTTTCCTTCATACAGAAGCCCAGCGGCCAGCGCCATCGGTGACGCTACGCTGAATGCCCTTACAGTCGCCTGCTACGCCTTCGCCCCTATCGGTTCCAATTACACCGTCACTCTCGAGCAGCCTGAGAGGGCCAAGACCCTGATTCAACGTTGCCATGCCAAGGGACTGAAAGTGGTCTTGAGTTTCAACGGTACCAGCGCCACGTTCAAGAGTATGGTATCGACAAGGGCGAGTCGTAAGATATTCATTGATTCCGTAATGAAACTCGTTGACACATACGGATTTGACGGAGTGGATAATGATTGGGAATATCCTAGCGCCGGCGATGCTTCAGCCCAGGGAAACATGTACCTGATGAAGGAGTTGAGCAACAAGTGTCACCATCCTTCCGTAGGCAAACGCCGCACCGCCGCTATCACTCCGGGCAAATATGCGGGGAACGTGCGAAACGGAATACTTGACGAGGTATTTGACTGCGTGGACTGGTTCAACGTGATGTGTTACGACGACTATTCCACATCGTCGGAAGGAGTGAATCACGCCAGCTACGAGCTGCTGACAAATTCCTACAACTACTGGGTCGGGACCAGAAAACTCGATAAGTCAAAATATGTCGGCGGCATTCCTTGCTATGGCCGTCCTTCCGGCATCACCCAGACAGGCACCGCCCTCGGATACGCCTCGATTCTTTCCCAGGGAGGCTCCCCTGACTCCGACACCGCAGTCGTGAAATCCTCCAGTTATGAAAATGGAACAGTCTCATACACAATTCTTTACAACGGAAGACAGATGGTACGTTCTAAGGTCAGATTCTTGCTTGACAAAAAAGCAGGAGGCTATATGTTCTGGGAAGCGGGACAAGACACGAACGACGAACGCTCTCTTATACGTACGGCTAAAGCCGTAGTTTAAAAAATTATTGCTATCTTCGTGAGATTTTTAAAGGAAAACAATTCAACTAAAATATTAAAGCTATGTTAACTACAATTATCGCGGTGGCAGTTATTGCCGTGATTTTCCTTTGGGTCATCTCAGTTCAGAGAGATCTTGTAAACAAAGATGAAAGATGTCAGAATGCTATGAGCCAGATCGGCGTTCAGCAGTCTAGCCGCTGGGACGCCCTTACCGCCCTGGTGGACCTTGTGAAGTCATATAACGAGCACGAGTATAAA